>NZ_KV827857.1:0-47030 GCF_001836235.1 Bacillus sp. HMSC036E02
GTCGTTTTCTGCGTTTCCGCATCAGCGACGGTTATTAATATATCATGGTGAAAAATGAAATGCAACACCTTTTATAAACTTTTTTTAAAACTGCCCACATTTCTTTTTTTATATCATATACTTAAACGAAATATCTCTTTCATGTATGAGCAATTCCTACATATATTTTATATAAAGTTACTCTATCAAAAGACGTTTCTTTCTATAATAAGCGTTTTATTCATATAGCATATCATACAAGGAGGAATATATATGGACTATACCGATTTATTAATCAAACTAGGTCTCTCGGCTATTTTAGGATTTGCCATTGGTTTAGAACGCGAATTAAAACGGAAACCACTTGGTTTAAAAACGTGTTTAGTTATTTCTATTATTAGTTGCCTCCTAACGATTGTTTCTATTAAAGCAGCTTATAACTTACCACATACCGATCATATGAATATGGATCCACTTCGACTTGCCGCTCAAATTGTATCAGGAATTGGTTTTTTAGGTGCTGGCGTAATTTTAAGAAGAGGCAACGATAGCATTGCAGGGCTCACGACTGCCGCTATGATCTGGGGTGCTTCTGGTATTGGTATTGCTGTTGGGGCCGGATTCTATATTGAAGCGATATTCGGAATGTGTTTCCTTATGATTAGTGTCGAACTTATACCACTCGCAATGAAATATGTAGGCCCTAGATCATTTCGTCAACGTGATATCGCTGTGAAACTTGTTGTACGAAATATGGACAATATCCCAATCGTAATTGAAGAAATAAAAGAAATGGATATAAAAGTTAAGAATATGAAGCTTAAAACATTAGAAAACGGTTCTCACTATTTACATCTTAAACTGTCCATTGATCAAAAAAGACATACCGCTGATGTTTACTATGCTCTCCAGCATCTTGAAAGTGTCCAACAAACTGAAGTGGAAAGTATGTAACGTAAAACAAACTCTCTTTAATTAGAGAGTTTTTCTTTTTTCTATAATGGCAACAATGAATGTAGTCCTACAAAGTAAGGAGGAATAGGCAATTGAAATCCCGTCCGAATTTAGTAGATACATTTCGTGATTCCATTATTTTTCGTTTAATTTGTTTTATTATTGTACTGACTGCTTTTTCCGGTTTTCTTATACATAGATTAGAACCTTTTCATTTCACTACATGGTTTGACGGAATTTGGTGGTCAATCGTTACCATTTTTACAGTTGGATATGGCGACTTTGCTCCCCATACGACGATAGGAAAACTAATAGGTATAAGTATTATTTTATTAGGAACTGGCTTTTGTTCTTATTATATGGTGCTGTTTGCTACTGAAATGATTAATAAACAATATATGAAAATTAAAGGTGAAGAAGCCGCTACTTCTAACGGTCATATGATTATCGTTGGCTGGAATGAGCGCGCAAAACATGTTGTAAAGCAAATGCACGTATTACAACCAAACCTTGATATCGTTTTAATTGATGAAACACTTTCTTTACTCCCAAAACCATTTCATCATTTAGAATTTATAAAAGGTTGTCCGCATCACGATCAAACTTTATTAAAGGCTAATATTGCAACGGCACACACCATATTAATAACAGCTGATAAAGAAAAAAACGAAAGCTTAGCGGATACACAGTCCATTTTAAATATTTTAACTGCAAAAGGGCTCAACCCAAACATTCACTGCATCGCTGAACTTCTTACTTCTGAACAAATACAAAATGCAACGAGAGCTGGCGTGTCAGAAATTATAGAAGGAAATAAATTAACGAGCTATGTATTTACCGCTTCTCTTTTATTCCCTTCCATTTCAGGTGTACTATTTTCACTTTACGACGAAATCTCTGATAATAAATTACAACTGATGGAGCTTCCATCGTCCTGCACCGGACAAACTTTTGCCAATTGTAGCTATACTCTTTTAAAGCAAAACATTCTCTTACTAGGTATAAAGCGCGACGAACAATATATGATTAATCCAGTTCATTCCTTTGTTCTCATTGAAAGCGACATACTCATTGTTATTCACCATTAGTAAAATGACGCTCTAATTCTTGCATGAGCACTTTCCCAATATTGATATATTTTCTTTTCACATCTCCATCTGGATCTTTCGGCTCAGCAAATTGATCCATTCCACTTGTTCCAGCTGTTAAAGTATTCACATTATCATCTAGTTCGTCTTGATATACGTGCGAAAGAATATACGGCGTTCCAAGACGAACTATTACGCCTGGTACATCTAGTTCTCCATCAATGGCTGTAAATGGAACTCGTAAAAATTGATACCCATCTTCTTCATCGATTTTGTAATCGAAGCATCCTTTATCATAATCCCAATTACCACCAATGCTATATCCAAGTGGTTTCATAATCTCTTCTAACTTATATAACGCATATGTACGTCCTTCTAAATTTGATTGAATCGGAATCAAGCCCATCCCTCCTAGACTTTTCCTTTAGCATACCCACTTTAGTTTGAATATACTGATGGACTTTTCGATAAAATAATAAAAAGCGACCGGATTCCGGTCGCTTTTTATTATTTTAAACGCTCTTCTAATTCTGCTTTTAATTCTTCAAATCCTGGTTTACCAAGTAAAGCAAACATGTTTTTCTTATATGCTTCTACTCCAGGTTGGTCAAATGGATTCACGCCTAATAAGTAGCCGCTCATCGCACATGCTTTTTCGAAGAAGTATACAAGGTAACCGAATGTGTACTCATTTAATTCAGGAATATTGACGATTAAGTTTGGTACTCCCCCGTCGCTATGTGCAAGTAATGTACCTTCGTATGCTTTTGTGTTTACGAAGTCTACAGTTTCACCAGCAAGGTAGTTTAATCCGTCTAAATCGTTTTCTTCTGATTCAATTGTTAGTTCATGTGTAGATTTACCTACTTTAAGGACTGTTTCAAATAAGTCACGACGACCTTCTTGAACGTATTGACCTAATGAGTGTAAATCAGTTGAGAAGTTTGCTGAAGATGGGAAAATACCTTTTTGATCTTTTCCTTCACTTTCACCAAATAACTGTTTCCACCACTCAGCGAAGTATTGAAGTGCTGGTTCATAGTTAACAAGCATTTCAATTGTTTTTCCTTTATTGTATAAAGCGTTACGAACTACTGCATATTGGTAAGCTGGATTTTCTTCTAGTTCTGATGTTCCGAAGTCATCACGACCAGCAGCTGCACCTTTCATCATCTCTTCAATATTTAAGCCACTTACTGCGATTGGTAATAAACCAACTGGCGTTAATACAGAGAAACGACCTCCAACATCATCTGGAATAACAAATGTTTCGTAACCTTCGTTATCAGCTAATGTTTTTAATGCACCACGCGCTTTATCTGTAGTTGCATAAATACGTTTGCGAGCTTCTTCTTTTCCATACTTTTCTTCTAATAACTTACGGAAGATACGGAATGCTAGTGCTGGCTCTGTTGTTGTACCTGATTTGGAAATAACGTTAATAGAGAAGTCTTTACCTTCTAATACGTCCATTAAATCTTTCATGTAAGTGGAGCTAATGTTTTGTCCAACAAATAGCACTTGTGGAGTTTTACGTTGTTCTTTAGAAAGCGTGTTGTAGAAAGAATGGTTTAACATTTCGATTGCTGCACGTGCTCCTAAGTAAGAACCACCGATACCTACAACAAGTAAAATGTCAGAGTCATTTTTAATTTTTTCTGCGCATTTTTGAATGCGAGCAAATTCTTCTTTGTCATATTGAAGCGGAAGGTCTACCCACCCAAGGAAATCGTTCCCAGCTCCAGTTTTTTCGTGGATTGCGTGATGTGTTACTTTCACTGCATCACGTAAATAAGTGATTTCATGTTCACCGATGAAGGATAACGCTTTAGAATAGTCGAACGTTACATGTGTACTCATCTTTTTCCCTCCAATTATGGATATGTATTTCTGTATTCACTTTAGCGAAACTGAAGTTGTAAATCAAGCGATTCAAACATTGTAAACGTAACCAATATATATTTTTTAGAAAAAGTTCATTTTTTGCATAAAAATTCGCATTTTTCGGTATAGATGTATATACATCTTCTTTCAAACATTTTTTATGTATAAAAACAACATAACTACCCCATTCTATAAAAGAGTTAATTAACTCATCGCTTGCTCATGCTTCACAATTAAGGGGGGCTTTTTCATGAGTACTTTACAACGTATCGCATTAGTCTTTACTGTAATTGGCGCTGTGAACTGGGGACTAATCGGGTTTTTCCAGTTTGACTTAGTAGCAGCCATTTTCGGTGGACAAAATTCAGCTCTTGCACGTATTATTTACGGCATCGTTGGTATATCTGGGCTTATCAACCTTGGTTTACTGTTTAAACCATCTGAAAATCTTGGTACGCACCCAGAAACAAACGAAATTCGATAATCAGTATGTCCTTTCACCTCCGACATACGAATATGATTGCATGCAATCATATTTGCAAATATATATCATAAGATAAAGTAAAAGAGGAACGCTCATATGCGTTCCTCTTTTACTTTGTTAACTCGGACTCTTCAATCCATTCTGCCAACTTTTCTCGCAGCGTATTAAATCCGTTTTCAGATGGATTCGGTATAAGAATCCTTCCTTGTTTTCTTTTCGCCGCTTTTAACGATAAACTCATTTTTCTGTGCTCTTCATCAATTGAAAGTACCTTTACTTCTACTGTATCGCCGACCTTTAAAAAGTCATGAATATCCTTTACATATCCATTTGTAATTTCAGATATATGCACAAGCCCTTGTGTTTCTGCATCTAACGCTACAAACGCACCGTAATCTTGAATTCCAGTCACTTTCCCTGTTACAACCACTCCTGTTGTATATTGTTCTGACATATGAAACACTCCCATACGTTTACCATTCTCTCTACAATTATAGAGAGCAAAGCAGATATATTTATTTTAAATATCCGATTGGTTAGTACGCATTCTAGATAACGTTATCTAGAATGCGTATACCTTATATTAGTAAATTATACCACTATGACAGAACTCATTCAAAATTCATGAAAAATTTCCCTTAAAGAAGTATAATTATCCAATATTGGGATAGACTACTAACACATGGCTTTCTAGTATTCCCCCCCTTTTATGGACAAAACGTATTACGTTTTGTCCTTTTTTTATTCTCTACAAACCGTTCCATTCTCTTCATTGCTTCCATAAGTTGTTCAAGCGATGTTGCATAAGAACAACGAATAAAACCTTCACCACTTTCGCCAAATACGCTACCAGGGACAACAGCCACTTTTTCTTCCAGCAATAACTGTTCTGCAAATTCCGCTGAAGATAATCCTGTTGAAGATATAGAAGGGAAAACATAAAATGCTCCGCCTGGCACATGACACGTTAAGCCCATTTCATTGAAAGATGTCGTCATGAAGTTACGACGCTTCTTATAACTATCTCTCATCCGAATTACTTCATCATTCCCCGCACGTAACGCTTCAAGTGCTGCGAACTGAGACATCGTCGGTGCACACATCATGGAATACTGATGGATTTTGAGCATTAATTCTGAAAATTGAACAGGAGCTGCAATCATACCGAGACGCCATCCTGTCATCGCAAACCCTTTTGAAAATCCCGAAATTAAAATCGTATGCTCACGCATATTTTTAATACTTGCGAAACTTGTATATACTTCGTCGTATACAAGCTCTGCATAAATTTCATCAGATAATACAATTAGATTGTACTTCTCAACAATCACTGCTATTTCTTCAAGCTCGGATTTATTTAGCATTGCACCTGTCGGGTTATTTGGTGAACAAAGCAAAATCGCCTTTGTTTTCGCTGTAATAGCTGCTTCAATTTGTTCTGGTAGTACTTTAAACTCATTTTCTAAAGTAGTCGCCACAGGAACTGGAACTCCTCCAGCTAATGTCACAAGTGGTGCATAAGAAACGAAGCTTGGTTCAATAATGAGCACTTCATCATCAGGATTTATAATGGCGCGCATCGCTACATCTAACGCCTGGCTCGCTCCAACTGTAACAATGATTTCATCACTTGGGTCATAAGATACTGCAAATTGTTTTTTTAGATACTTTGCTATTTCTTGACGGAGCTCTAATAATCCTGCATTTGCTGTATATGACGTATACCCTTGTTCCAAAGAACGAATACATGCTTGCCTTACATTCCAAGGGGTAACAAAATCTGGCTCTCCTACCCCGAGGGAAATAACACCTTTCATATTTGCTGCTAAATCAAAAAATTTTCGAATACCAGATGGTTTTAAAGATTCTGCTGATCTAGATAGTTCAAATTGCTTCATGGTGTCACCACAATTCGCTTATCATCATCGTCTTTTTCATAAATAACACCCTCATGTTTATACTTCTTCAAAATGAAATGAGTAGTTGTAGAAACGACAGATTCAATTGTTGCTAATTTCTCAGAAACAAACATCGCTACTTCCCCCATCGTTTTCCCTTCTAATGTAATAGAAAGATCATATGTCCCTGACATTAAATAAACGGATTTCACTTCTGAATAACGATAAATTTGCTCAGCAACCGCATCAAACCCAACGCCGTGCTTTGGCGTAACTTTCACATCGATCATTGCCGTTAAACCTGTATGTTCTTTCACTTTCGTCCAATCAATATGTGTTACATAATCCACAATAATCTTTTCATTTTCTAATCTCGCAACCATCTTCTTTACTTCTTCTACTTCTATATTTAACAGCTTCGCTAATGTATCTACAGATAATCGACTACTCTTTTCAAGACAAGCTAATAATTCTAATTCTTTTTCTGTCACCATATAAATCATCCTTCCTTTTCGTTTGTGTCTAAATTATACAAATACCCTTTCAAGTTTGAAAAGAAGATTTTTCTATTGAATTATGTCAAAATAAAGTGAAACTTTAATCAACGGAAAAATGCGGGATAAAGCGAAAGGGGATGGAACCGTGAAACCAAAAGTTTATATTGCTGAACCAGTTCCAACATTTGTAGAAAACTATTTATCAGAACACTGTGATTATGAAAAATGGGATCAAAATGAGAAAGTACCTCGTGATATTCTATTAGAGAAAATACAAGATAAAGATGGGTTATTAAATTTCGGATCTGCTATTAATGAAGAATTACTGACAGTAGCTCCTAACTTAAAAGTAGTGAGCAACATTTCTGTCGGTTACGATAATTTTGATTTACAAGCGATGAAAAACCGAAATGTTATCGGAACAAATACACCATACGTATTAGATGATACAGTAGCTGATCTCGTTTTCGCCCTTATGCTATCAGCTGGGCGCCGCGTTTGCGAACTCGATTCTTACGTGAAAAATGGTGAATGGAACGCTGAAATCGGAAAAGAACACTTCGGACTAGATGTACACCATAGCACAATTGGTATTATCGGTATGGGCCGAATTGGAGAAGCCGTTGCAAAACGAGCAAAATTCGGATTTGATATGAATGTTCTTTACTATAACCGCCGTCGTAAAGAAGAAGCTGAACAAAAATTCGATGCTACATATTGTGATTTACAGACGCTACTGAATCAGTCTGACTTTATTGTTCTTCTTACTCCATTAACAGATGAAACATATCACCTTATCGGAGAAAAGGAATTTTCATTAATGAAAGACACAGCAATCTTCATTAATGCTTCTCGCGGCAAAACAGTAGATGAAAAAGCGTTAATCCATGCTTTAACAGAAAAGAAAATCTTTGCAGCAGGTATCGATACATTTACACAAGAGCCGATTCAAAAAGATAATCCACTCTTATCATTACAAAATGTTGTGACTTTACCACATATCGGATCTGCAACATTAAAAACTCGTCAGCAAATGGCCATGACCGCCGCTGAAAATTTAGTTGCAGGGTTACAAGGAAAAACACCGCCTAATATTGTTCGCGGGTAATACTGAATAAACGAAAGGCAAGATGACATCGTCATCTTGCCTTTTTTTGTTAACATATTTTCTTCTTCCTTGGAGATGATATGAACAAAAATCAATGGAGTGACAAAAAATGAATCATAAATATACTTGTCCTTATTTCACTTTTTCCACTCGCGGCACTACTGTTCATTACGAATTGTATGAACATGATAATAAAACAGAACGTCCTACTTTCATACTCGTTCACGGCTTTTTATCTTCCTCATTCAGTTACCGCCGTCTAATTCCTTTACTATCGAAGGAAGGAACAGTCATTGCTCTTGATTTGCCACCGTTCGGAAAAAGTGATAAGTCTCATCTGTTTAAGTATTCTTATCACAATTTAGCAACGATTATTATTGATTTAATTGAACATTTATCTCTCTCAAACATTGTATTAGTTGGGCATTCTATGGGTGGGCAAATTTCTCTCTATGTAAACCGTATACGTCCTGAACTCATTTCAAAGACGATTTTACTATGTAGCTCGAGCTATTTAGCGCGCGCAACCTTACCTTTACTATACTCTTCTTATTTACCGTTCTTTCATTTATACGTAAAGAACTGGATTATAAGGCGCGGCATTGTTCATAACTTAATGAATGTCGTTCATGATCACTCATTAATTGACGATGAAATGAAAAAAGGTTACTCCGCTCCTTTTTATGACGACCGTATATTTCCCGCTTTAACTCGCATGATACGAGACCGTGAAGGTGACTTATCTTCAACTGAATTACAAAAAATCGAAACACCTATCCTACTCATTTGGGGTGAAAAAGACCGCGTCGTCCCTGTACATGTAGGTCATCGTCTACACAAAGATTTACCGAATTCAAAATTTATTTCTTACGAAAATACAGGACATTTACTACCTGAAGAAAAGCCTGAACATGTTTATGAAGAAATTATCGCTTTTTCCGCGCAATAAAATGAAACTTTAATCAGCCTCCACCTAACTTCTTTGCTTCCGCTAAATTTTGAGTTGAAGGTCTTACTACCCAGCAAATAGCGGGATAATATAAAAAAGGCTGTCGGAAATCCCGACAGCCTATAATGAACAGCTTCCGCCTTCTTTTATTACAAGTAATTCCACAGCTAATTTCTCACATTTTTCAAGCGCAGGTACTTCCTCGAAAGACATAAAGTATATATGTTGAATCTTCTTTGCGATATATTTTGGATCGTCAAACACACTTATGACGCTCACAACATCGCTCGCTTCTGTTTCATAAAACTCCGGTCCCATTTGAAACGGATCCCAATTCTTCACAACCTCTATCATCTTTTCATATGTACCCATTCGCTTCCCGCCTTTTCACTTTTTAATACTTTTCTTTATCCTATCACATCAGCTATTCTATAAGAAGAGAGAGAACTTTCATAACTTATTGGTTTTACAGAAGAAGGGAGCAAACTTATGCAACTATTTCATAAAGCAATCAATCGACGTGGAACGCATAGTATAAAATGGGATACATATAAAAACGAAGAACTTATCCATGCTTGGATTGCTGATATGGATTTTGAAGTACCAAAACCAATTCAAACTGCCTTAAAACAACGAATCGAACATCCGATTTTTGGCTATACACTTCCTCCCGAAAATATTGGAGATATTATTTGTAACTGGACAAAACAACAATACAACTGGGATATTCAAAAAGAATGGATTGTCTTTAGCGCCGGAATCGTTCCAGCTCTTAGTACGAGCATACAGGCTTTCACCAAAGAAAACGAATCTGTTCTCGTACAACCACCTATTTATCCTCCATTTTTCGAAATGGTCACAACAAACAACAGGCAGTTATGCGTGAGTCCATTACAGAAACAAAATGATACATATGTGATAGACTTCAAGCATTTAGAAAAGCAGTTTCAGCAAGGCATCAAACTCTTGCTTCTTTGTAGCCCTCATAACCCAATCGGACGCGTTTGGACGAAAGAGGAACTTGTGCAGCTCGGATCGTTATGTACTAAATATGACGTAATCGTTGTGGCGGATGAAATTCATTCCGATATCATTTATGCAGACCATACACATACACCGTTCGCTTCCTTATCTGAAGAATTAGCAGAGCGCACTATCACTTGCATGGCTCCAAGTAAAACATTTAATATCGCTGGATTACAAGCGTCGATCATTATCATTCCAAACGAAAAGCTCCGTCATGCCTTTACAGCTATCCAGTATAGACAAGGCTTCCACGGGTTAAATATCTTCGCTTATACAGCGATGCAAAGCGCCTATACAGAATGTAATGATTGGCTAAACGAAATTCGATTATATATAGAAGATAATGCTCAATTTGCTTGTGAATATATTAAAACTCACATACCTGCTCTTTCCGTAACGAAGCCAGAAGGTAGCTTTTTATTATGGATTGATTGTTCTCGTCTAAAGCTTTCTCAAAACGAGCGTACCGCACTACTTGAGGAAAAAGGAAAAATCATCGTTGAACCTGGTGAGAAATACGGGTTAGGTGGCGAAGAACATATTCGAATTAACATCGGCTGTCCACGATCTGTTTTAGAAGAAATTTTAAACAGACTGCGTCATACGTTTTCATAATAAGAAAGGAGTCTGTCCCGAATCATTCTTGGACAGACTCCTTTGTCATATTTTGTCGGTAAGTCGATATATTCCAATAATCGCTGATATATTTTCAATTACATTTCACAAAGAAAGCTACCATTCACGGTAGCTTTTACTTTTTCTTCATATCCGATGCTTTTTTTACAATTACGCCACAAGCAATTCGATCCCCTGATTTACCTGTCGGTTGAGTCATACCATCATCAGGGTTTTCTGTAATAATAATAGACGCTCCATCTTTTCTATGAATCGTCGTTTTCCCTTCTTCAAGTGTAATGTGAGGTGCATCGATTTCTGCTTTAATCTTTCCAGAACCATCTGCAACTACGTTCGGTAAATCACCGTTTTCTGCACCCTTCGGATTAAGGAGTCCATGCTTTTTATTATCAGGATTAAAATGATTCCCAGATGATTCAAATCGTGGTGCTTTACACTCACCAATTTCGTGCACATGTATGCCGTGCGGGCCTGGCGTGAAACCTTCCCCTTTAATCTTAATTTTCACTCCGCTTGTTTGCTGAACTACTTTCGCAGTCCCTACTTCATCTCCTGAAGCATTATGTAATTTCACGTCAATTTCTTTCGGCTTTCCTTGGTCACAACCTGCCATCAGAAATAATAAACAACAACTGAAAAAAAGCCGTTTCTTCATTCTATTCCCTCCAAAATATATTCTGCCCTTAGATTGTCCGAGCATAGAGGGAAACATACAAAAATGCGTTACTGTTTCTTTTCAGCTAATAGTTTTTCTTCAACTTTCTGTAATCGGTCTGCTTCTCTTTTTGATATACGAATAAACATGCGCCACGTGGCAATAGCACCGATAATAAATAGAACACAAACAATCCCTGGAATAATATATTCTGTTTTATCTTCCGGAAAATATAAAGGCATCATATAGAACACTCCTTATTATAGGATTTATAAAACATCAGAATTTTCTGTTATATCATTTTAAATTATAGTGCAACCTCCCCATATTCTCAAGGGGCGTTCTGAAAACGAAGGATTTCTTTGACTCCTTCCCTCACTTTCCTTACTATAAACTTGAGGTGAAAAATATGAGAGAAACATTTGAAATTGGTGAAATCGTTACTGGTATTTATAAAACAGGAAAATACATTGGCGAGGTTACAAATAGCCGCCCTGGCAGTTACGTCGTAAAAGTATTAGCTGTTTTAAAACATCCGGTGCAAGGTGACTTACATAACGTAAAACAAGCTGACGTACCATTTTTCCACGAAAGACGTGCTTTAGCTTTTCGTGAGCAAACGAACATTCCAGAACAAATGGTGAAGAAATATGAAGGAGAAATTCCGGATTATACAGATTCACTAAAATTAGCATTAGAAACTCAAATGAATTCATTTTCTGAAGATGATTCACCTTTTGCGGTTCGTAGTCTAGACACATTAGAGCAATTAAAGAAAGACTACAAACTCTAAAAAACAAAACGACCAAATTACATAATGTGCAATTTGGTCGTTACTGTGTGCTCACTTTCTTTAACACTTTTGAAAAATCAACAAGTTCTCCTAATGTTGGAGGTGCTGGTTTTACTAAATACTCTTTATCTTTTTCTACTAGTTTAAAAATATTGTACGTCGTCATTGCATCATCAAGCGCACAATGATGCTTCCCTGTCCCTACTTTTCCATACGCCTCAATTGCTTTCCATAATCCTGTTTGATTTCTTTCTCCAAAAAACTTCTTATACTCAAGCGATAAATCACGACACTGTCCGAAGAATGGAAAAGCTATCCCTGCCATTTCACAATTATGCTTCAGCACTTTCATATCCATATTTCCCCACGTTACAATTGTCGGTTTACATTTCGTTTCGTATTCTGAAAGCTTCTTAACGAGTTCAGGAAATGAAATCCCTTTATCCACGACTTCTTGTTTTATTCCTAAAAACTTCTTACATCGATCCGTTAAAGAGGGAAATGTTTTCGGCCTAACATGTGATGAATACGTATCTTCTACCTTACAGCCAGCAACTGAAACGAGTCCTACCTCAATAATCTCTGGAAAAAATCCTTTCGGTTTCTTTCTATGCTGGGGCATCGTAAACTCAAAGTCTAAAAATAAAAATCGTTGTTCATCCATACGATCCCTTCCTTATCATTTTTGTCATTCCTTTCTATTTGACACTCCTACACGAACAAGCTCGAATGCTAATTCCATTTTAAATATTCAGATTGGATGTATCTTATATATATGTCAAATGCCCACAAATATTTTAAAAAATAAGAAAAAATGACCTATGCAGAAAATATGACAAAATCTCTCCTTTCATTTACATCCGCCATTTTCCTACTTTATAATGACGTTATGTGTGTTTCTTCTAGAGCATTTTTGACACACTAAGAAAAAGTGAATGAAAGGAGATGAGATTTTTGCACGAAACAACGCAAGAACTCGCTAACTGGCAGTATTATTTTGCTATCGCAGTCTTTTTAATTACATATGCCATTATTATTTCTGAAAAAATTAATCGCGCTGTCATCGCACTTCTTGGTGCAGCACTCATGGTAATTGTGGGGGTCGTCGATTTACATAACGCCTTTACGAAACATATTGAATGGGGAACGATTACGCTACTCATCGGTATGATGATTTTGGTGAACATTACGAGTAAATCAGGTGTCTTCCAATACGTTGCCATTAAAGCAGCAAAAGGGGCACAAGGAAATCCAATTAAAATTTTAATTTCACTTTCCTTACTTACCGCGCTTGGCTCCGCATTTTTAGATAACGTTACAACTGTACTTCTTGTTGTTCCAGTTACTTTATCTATTACGCGCATACTGCAAGTAAATCCTGTTCCTTATTTACTTTCTGAAATTATTTTTTCAAACATTGGAGGAACAGCAACATTAATTGGTGATCCACCTAACATTATGATTGGTTCTGCAAATAAGCATTTAGACTTCAATGCTTTCCTATTGAATCTAGCACCCATTGTAATTATTATTATTGCAGTTACAGCGATAATACTTTACTTCATGTATCGCAAACAATTAATTGCCGATCCTGTACAAGTTAAAAAATTAATGAGCTTAGATGAAAAACAATACATTAAAGACCCAGTATTAATGAAAAAATCTTTAACGGTACTTGGACTTACGATTGTAGGTTTCATGACTCATTCTATTTTCCATATCGATGCCGCTATTATCGCCTTAACTGGTGCTACTATACTTATGTTAATTGGTGTGAAAGAGCATGAAATTGAAGAAGTATTTGCAAGCGTAGAGTGGGTAACAATCTTCTTCTTCGCAGGGTTATTCGTACTTGTTGGAGGACTTATCGATATCGGTCTTATCAAAATGTTAGCTCAAAAAGTAATTGGTATAACAGGCGGAGATATTTCTTACGCATCCATCCTTATTTTATGGGTATCTGGTATCGCTTCTGCAACAATTGATAACATCCCATTCGTCGCAACAATGATTCCACTTATTAACGATATGGCAGTTGGGCTAGGCTTATCACCATCTGACGCACAAATCGATGTATTATGGTGGGCATTAGCACTAGGTGCTTGTCTGGGCGGAAACGGAACATTAATCGGAGCTTCTGCTAACGTAATCGTTGCAGGTATCGCGAGCCGCGAAGGACATAAATTTAGTTACATGGACTTCCTAAAAGTCGGTTTCCCAATTATGATCGTTTCATTAATCATTTCTCACATTTATATTTATTTACGCTACCTTATGTAGTAGAAAAAGCGCTCTGATAATCAGGGCGCTTTTTTACTTATAGCTACTTATCAACAAAAATGAAAAATCTACTCTTTATATCTCACCGGTTCATTTCGAATAATAAATAAGTGAATCGGTAAGAACACCGAAAATGTGATTACATGAATAATCGTAAATAATATAGAGTTCGTTCCGTATCTGTCTAAAATAGCGTAGATAAGATAAATGGACAATACAATCGATACAGCTGTTGCTAGTAAACTTATAATTGGTACGAAATTAAAAATGAAACATGCAACATATATGCCGAATACTTTCCACCCTGCTTCTTCTTTCAAAAAATCTGGTAATTTATCTTTCGCTAAGTCCCCCCACGTCTTACTATTCAAAAACGGAATAAACGCAAGCACCCCGTCCGTTGCACCATCATTTTTCGCCATCGAATAAAGTGCAAAAGCCGTTAACAAATATGAAATAATTGCCCAAATCAATATAACAAGAATAAACGCAAAACTAAGAGCAAAGAAACCTGCTAGTACGCCTTGATCCTCCATCTTATCCTCTCCTCTCTACTTTCAACATATTTCATTACATTGCAAGTTATGTTTTAAAATTTATCCAAACTCTTTGTATAATAAGAGAAGAAAGAAAATAAGAGAGGAGAAACACGTATGCATCCATTTGTAAAAGCATTACAAGAGCATTTTACAGCTCATCAAAATCTTGAAAAAGCAGAACCTATGGCTCGTTATATGAAAAATCACTTCCCATTTCTAGGTATTCAAACACCGGAAAGACGCCAATTATTAAAAGACATCATTCAAATACATACTCTCCCAGATAAAAGAGACTTCCAAATTATCGTACGTGAACTTTGGGACTTACCAGAACGTGAATTCCAAGCGGCTGCACTTGATATTATGCAAAAATATAAAAAGCATATAAACGAAACACATATCCCCTTCTTAGAAGAATTGATTGTAACAAAATCTTGGTGGGACACTGTCGATAGCATCGTACCTACATTTTTAGGTAATATCTTTTTACAACATCCAGAATTGATTTCTGCCTATATCCCAAAATGGATTGCATCAGATAACATTTGGTTACAACGTGCCACTATTTTATTCCAACTCAAATATAAACAAAAGATGGATGAAGAACTTCTTTTCTGGATTATTGGACAACTACATTCTTCAAAAGAATTTTTCATTCAAAAAGCAATTGGCTGGGTCCTTCGTGAATATGCAAAAACAAATCAGGATGTAGTTTGGGAATACGTGCAAAACAATGAGCTCGCTCCATTAAGTAAGCGCGAAGCAATTAAGCATATTAAACAAAATTACCGAATAAATAACGAAAAAATAGGCGAGACTCTATCATAGATAGACGCGTTCCTCTATTGAGATTTAAAAAAGAACGTGTTAGAATATGTTCATTATTATTAATATAAGTAGCGATGACGGACTTATAAGTACTTGCATAAAAAGCGATTCAGGGATAGTGAAAGCCTGAAGCCGCAAGGAAACGGCAGTCCTGAGCAATACATGATAAAGTGGATGCACCTTTTGTGTATCAACTAGGGTGGAACCGCGGGCAAACGCTCGTCCCTAGGCAAATAAGCCTTGGGATGAGCGTTTTTTTATGTTCTTTTTAACATATACTGCCCGTTTCCAAAGTATCAGAGTATGTCATCGCCAATACGTTAACTTTCAAAAGGAGGATTTTCTTATGTATTCAATGGAACAAGTTGTAAACTTAGCGAAACATCGCGGTTTTGTTTTCCCTGGTTCTGAAATTTACGGTGGTCTTGCAAACACTTGGGATTACGGTCCACTTGGAATCGAATTAAAAAATAATGTTAAAAAAGCTTGGTGGAAAAAATTCATTCAAGAATCTCCACACAACGTTGGTTTAGACGCAGCTATTTTAATGAACCCTAAAACTTGGATCGCTTCTGGTCACGTTGGTAACTTCAACGATCCAATGATCGACTGTAAAAAATGTAAAGCTCGTCACCGTGCTGACAAATTAATTGAGGATGCTTTAGATGCAAAAGGCATCGAAATGGTTGTTGACGGTCTTACTTTCGACCAAATGGCTGACTTAATGAAAGAACATGAAGTAAAATGTCCTGATTGCGGTAGTGAAGAATTTACTGAAATCCGTCAGTTCAACTTAATGTTCAAAACATTCCAAGGTGTTACAGAGTCTAGCACAAACGAAATCTTCCTTCGTCCTGAAACAGCACAAGGTATTTTCGTAAACTTCAAAAACGTTCAACGCTCTATGCGTAAAAAGCTTCCATTTGGTATCGGCCAAATCGGTAAGAGTTTCCGTAACGAAATCACACCTGGTAACTTCACATTCCGTACACGTGAATTTGAACAAATGGAACTTGAATTCTTCTGTAAGCCTGGTGAAGATTTAGAGTGGTTCGCATTCTGGCGTGAAACTTGTAAAAACTGGTTACTTTCACTTGGTATGTCTGAAGAGAGCATGCGTCTTCGTGACCACGGTGAAGAAGAGTTATCTCACTACAGTAATGCAACAACTGACATTGAATTCAAATTCCCATTCGGTTGGGGCGAACTTTGGGGCGTTGCATCTCGTACAGACTTCGACTTAAAACGTCACATGGAACACTCAAACGAAGACTTTAACTATATCGATCCACAAACGAATGAGCGTTACGTACCATACTGCATCGAGCCATCTTTAGGCGCAGACCGCGTAACATTAGCATTCTTATGTGATGCATATGAAGAAGAGCAATTAGAAAACGATTCTCGTACAGTTCTTCGTTTCCACCCTGCTTTAGCACCATACAAAGCAGCTATCTTACCATTATCTAAAAAGCTATCTGAAGGTGCTACTGAAGTATTCGCAGAATTAGCTAAAGACTTCATGGTAGACTTTGATGAAACTGGTTCTATCGGTAAACGTTACCGTCGTCAAGACGAAATCGGTACACCATTCTGTATCACATACGACTTCGACTCAGTTGAAGACAAAGCTGTTACAGTACGTGACCGTGACACAATGGAACAAGTTCGTATGCCAATTAGCGAACTAAAAGGTTTCTTAGAGAAGAAAATCCAGTTCTAATTATAAGAAAAAGAGGCTGCTCATAAGAGCGCCTCTTTTTTATTTTTCACGTTTTTCTTTAATTGCTACTGTACATCTTGATATACATAGTAAATCATCATTTTCATCAATAATGCGAACATCCCAAACCATTGTCGATTGTCCTCTATGTATTGGTGTTCCGATCGCTGTTACAATTCCATCTTTCTTTGAGCGAATGTGGTTCGCATTAATTTCTAATCCGAAACAAATACATTTTTCTTGATCAATTAAATTATATGAACCAACACTTGCCACTGTTTCTGCTAATGCAACCGATGCACCACCATGTAAAAATCCAAATGGCTGATGCGTACGCTCATCAACAGGCATCGTAGCAACCACCTTATCTTCTGTCATCTCTAACAACTCAATTCCAAGTGAATCCATTAAAGTTTTTGCCATATCGCTTCCCCCTTCTCTTACTTTAATTAAATGTATAATTTTACCTATTTATTTTCAAACTACTTATAACACTTATATAAGGAGGCTTCACCTAAATGAAACAGAAATTTTGTATATTACTGCTTATGTTCTCCTTGCTGACTATTGTACCAAATTGTGCAATAACAGCCAAAGCATCTAACCTGACAATCGATGTTAAGACTGTAACGCAAAAAGGTAAGAAACCTTATATAGAATATCAAATAAACAGGCCTTCTTTTCACGAATTTTCTGACTCTAAATTTCAAAATAAACTCAATTTATACTACAAAAAATCCACTGACAAATTTAAAACCAAATTAGAAAAAGAAGCAAAAAAATATTATAAAGAGACAGAAGGATCTAGTACACCATTTCATCCGTACGTAGCAAATGTTGATTATAAAGTCTCTTTAAACAAACCACCTTTTCTTAGCCTATATGTGAATTACTATCAATATACTGGCGGAGCACACGGTCTTTATACGTGGAAGGCAAATACATTCGATTTAAACGAAAAAAAGGTACTGCACTTAGACGACTTATTTGAACAAAAGGATAAATATAAAGATGTAATCCGTGCGGAGATTGTACGACAAATTAAACAAAATGAAAGCATTTATTTTCCTGATGCAACTGAAAAAGTAATGAGTATGAAAAAATTCCACTTCTTTTTAGAGCCAGACAATCTCGTCATTTATTTCCCTTTATATGAGATTGCTCCCTATTCAAGTGGAATTCCGCAATTTCGTATTCCATATACGTTGCTAAGAGACTATTTAAAGCCTTCTTATCAAAATATTTTAATTGACAACAAGTAAATATTTTCGCTACGATAATGTTAACCTAAAAACAACAGGAGGTTAACATTATGAGAAGATTTCATGTTTTAGATTTAGCATTAGCTGCCATGTTCGTTGCTCTTATGGCAATCGGTGCAAATATTGTATCTTGGGCACCATTCCTTCAAGTAGCAGGCATCCCATTATCTATGCAACCATTTTTCGCAATTTTAGCAGGTCTTCTTCTTGGAAGTAGACTTGGTGCCTTATCCATGACTGTATATATGCTCGTTGGCGTAGCCGGCGCACCAATCTTCGCTAACTTCAAAGCTGGATTTGGAGCACTTTTAGATCCTACTGGTGGTTTTATTATCGCATTTATTATCGTTGCTTACGTATCCGGAAAACTAGTAGAACAAAAAGAAAGACCAACATTCATTACATTTGCAATTGCCTCTTTCACAGGAATTATTTTAACTTATATAATCGGTACTACTTACATGTACGGGGCAGTCAATCTCTTTATGGGCGGTAATATGAGCTATAAAGCTGCTTGGATGATTATGATGTGGTTTGCAGTAAAAGATATTGCATTTACAATTATCGGTGCTATTATCGCACCTCGCATATATTATGCTGTGCGTCGTTCTGCTTATCAGCATTCTCATTCGACGATTTCATAATAAAAAAATGAGTTATTTCAGTATACTGAAATAACTCATTTTTTTATTATGACTCTTGATTCGCTTGTTCTTCTAAAATTTTCTTCATCATCGCAACCATGTCATCACGTAATTCTGGGTGTTGCAGAGCCATTTCGATTGTCGTTTGAACGAATCCTAGCTTTTCACCTACGTCGTAGCGCTTTCCTTCGAAATCGTAGGCAAATACACGTTGGATTTCATTTAAGCTTTGGATTGCATCTGTTAACTGAATTTCACCACCAGCACCGACATGTTGCTGTTCTAAGAACATAAAGATTTCAGGCGTTAAAATGTAGCGCCCCATAATCGCTAAGTTTGAAGGAGCTGTACCTTGTGCTGGTTTCTCAACGAAATTGCGAACTTGGTAACGACGACCTTCTTGTTCTAATGGATCGATAATTCCGTAGCGGTGTGTTTCATTTTCTGGAACAGTTTGTACACCAATAACAGAAGAAAGTGTTTTTTCATACTCATCCATTAATTGACGTAAACACGGTTTCTCAGCTTGGACAATATCATCACCTAGTAACACTGCAAATGGCTCATCACCAATGAATTTACGTGCACACCAAACAGCATGTCCTAGTCCCTTCGGCTCTTTTTGACGGATGTAATGAATATCTACCATTTTTGAAGAAGCTTGTACTTTTTCAAGCAACTCATATTTTTTCTTCTCTAATAAGTTTTGTTCTAGTTCAAATGCGTTATCAAAATGATCTTCGATAGAGCGCTTTGTTTTACCAGTAACAATAATAATATCTTCGATTCCCGATTTCACTGCTTCTTCTACAATGTATTGAATCGTTGGTTTATCTACTATCGGTAACATTTCTTTCGGCATTGCTTTCGTTGCTGGTAAAAAACGTGTTCCTAATCCAGCTGCTGGGATTATCGCTTTTCTTACTTTTTTCATCACAAAATACCCTCTCTCCTGTCGGAATCAATAGCAAGCATTTCCTACATAAAACAAAAGGGAGATTTCGCTCCCTTTTGTTCCTTACTACTTAAAATTACTTTGTATTATAAACGATTCATAATGTCTTCTTTAATAGTAAGTAACTTTTGTTCACTATTTTGTAAAGAACTATCTTTCACACCAAAGTAAAACTTAATCTTCGGCTCAGTTCCAGATGGGCGTAGGCAGAACCATGAACCATCCTCTAATTGATATTTTAACACATTTGATTTCGGTAAGTGAATCTCTTCTTTATGTCCATCTTGTAAAGATGTAACAACGCTCGCTTTATAGTCTTCAACTGCTACGACTGTTAAGCCCGCCACTTCTTTCGGAGGATTCTCACGGAACGTTGCCATCATCTCTTGGATTTTTTCCGCTCCATCTTTTCCTTTTAACGTTAACGATACAAGGTCTTCACGGAAGAAGCCGTACTTCTCAAATACTTCTAATAGACCGTCATATAACGTTTTCCCTTGTGATTTGTAGTATGCAGCTACTTCACATGCAAATAGAACAGATTGTACTGCATCTTTATCACGGCAGAATGGGCGGATTAAATAACCATAGCTTTCCTCATAACCGAATTGGAATTCATATTGTCCGCTTTCTTCATACTGTCTAATTTTCTCACCGATAAATTTAAATCCAGTTAGCGTATCAACTGTATCTAAACCGTATGCTTTTGCAATTGTACGACCAATTTCAGACGTTACGATTGTTTTTAATACGACACCGTTCTCTGGAAGCGTTCCGTTTTCTTTCTTTTGAGATAGTAAGTAATCAAGCATTAATGCACCTGTTTGGTTTCCTGTTAATACTTGGAACTCACCATTATGATTACGCACTGCTACACCAAGGCGGTCTGCGTCAGGATCAGTTGCGATTAATACATCTGCGCCTACCTTTTCACCGTCACGAATTGCATACTCAAACGCTGCGTGCTCTTCTGGGTTCGGTGATTTTACTGTAGAGAAGTTTGGATCTGGTAACTCTTGTTCTTTTACAACTGTTACATCTGTAAATCCAACTTCTTTTAAACCACGGCGTACAGAAATATTTGATGTTCCGTGTAATGGTGTAAAGACGATTTTTAAGTCTTTACCAACCTTTTGTACCATTTCTTTATTAATGATGACATTGTTCAATTCTGCAGCATATGCATCATCTACTTCTTGTCCAATAATATGTAATAAACCGTCAGTTTTTAATTGCTCTACATCAGCGACTTCAACTGTTAATTCATCTTCTACTGCATTTACGTAGCTAATTAACTCATCTGCCTCTTTTGGAGGTAACTGTCCACCATCTTCACCGTATACTTTGTATCCGTTATATTCAGGTGGATTATGGCTTGCCGTAAGAACGATTCCACTTACTGTATGTAAATGACGAACTGCGAAAGAAAGTACTGGCGTTGGACGTAAGCTTTCAAACACATATGTTGTGATACCACGTGCACCAAGTGTAGCAGCAACTTCCATTGCAAACTCAGGTGATTTATGACGAGAATCATAGGCTACAACAACACCACGTTTTTTCGCTTCCTCACCTAACTTTTCGATAAAGCTTGCTAATCCTTTTGTTGCTTTACGAACTGTATATACGTTTAAACGGTTCGTACCAGCACCAAGTTCACCACGCATACCACCTGTGCCAAACTCTAGATTTTTATAAAAGCTATCCTCGATTTTCTTCTCATCTTGCTTCATATTTTCTAGCTGTTCTTTTAATTCTGCATCTAATTGTGCGTAAGAAAGCCAGCGACTAAATTCTTGTTTCCAATTCATTCTTCTCTCTCCTCTCGCTCGTCATACCTTTATTATATGAAAAAAACATGCTGTATCTCAATATTTTATAAAATCTAACAGGATTTTACTAGGAATATTTGTATACACTATTGTTAAATACTCCACTAAAGGGAATGAGGATTATGCACGAATGGGGCTTGTCAGAAGAGCTCAAAATACAAACAAAGCAAATGATTGAAATTGCTGAAAAAGAACTATCGATTATGAGGAACGCAATCGATAAAGAAGACGAATGTATTTTATGCAAAATGGAAGATATTCATCATATGTTAGCAAATGTACAAACATTAGCAGCTACATACTATATTCAGGCATATTTATCACCTTATACGGAAAGTTCATCTTTTATTACGACAGCTATCCAACATTTAAGCGCCAGAAAACATGGTGCTCTTATCGTCGTGGAACGAAACGAGACGCTTGAAGCTCTCATTCAAACTGGAACGACATTAAACGCTCATTTAACTGCGCCATTACTCGAATCAATATTTTATCCAGGTAACCCCCTTCATGACGGTGCCGTTCTCGTAAAAAATAATCATATTGTCTCAGCTGCTAATATTCTTCCTTTAACGAAAAGTACAGAAGTTGATCCTGAGCTAGGAACACGTCACAGAGCTGCAATTGGCTTATCAGAAAAGAGTGATGCACTTATATTAGTTGTCTCTGAAGAAACGGGCCGTACTTCTTTTGCTTTAAATGGGATTTTGTATACGATTTCTTTATAAATACTTTTTAGCACCGTTTTGAACAGCACAGTAGTAAATGAATTTATATCGAATTACCAACAAATACGCCTACAATATTAATAAAAAAGGCTATCTCCAAAATTTGAGCCAACCTTTTATTCAAAAAATTATTCTTCTACAAAATGCTCGAAAAGTATACGAATTACCTACCCATTGCTGGAACTGCCCCATAAATTATGTGCACACAGCGATATCTAAGTACAATAATTATCACTTCATGTCTTGCTAACTCTTTTTGTACTCAAAACATGTTTAGAGTTCTTTCATAACAACTATATTTTTTCTAAAATGCTACACTTCCGGCTATTATTTTGTATCTATTTTTAAGAAATAGGAAAAAGGGTACTTTAGACATCCTATCTAAAGTACCCTTTATTAAAAATCTATTTTATTATAAAGAATAATTGGAGACTGCAAAATGGTAAAAATATAGCATACTTTCAAAATTATTTATAATTATTAATATTAATATTAAACATAAAGCAACTACTTTTACACGTCTCATCACTTTAAAACCATATGCCAATAATAACGGTATTGTAAACAGCATATGTGCGCCATAAATAAATGCTTCAGATGCCCCAAAACCAATAATTCCATGTAAAACAATATTAAATAGTAAACAGAAACTTAAAAACCTTACAAAAGGTTCTTTTCTAAAGTTTTTCCATACAGCTACTATTATAAAAGCATACACAGATACAATCACAATCCATCCGATCATAGTATGCGATGGAAGCATATTTAATTGTGCGAATTGCTCACCTTGTCTTAAAGTAACTTCCGAGAATGGTCCAAAGATGAATGAAGATCCTAATACTAAATGAAATGCTAGTATATACTTAGACCCTACATATTCCTCTGAAAAACCTTGTTTCTCTGTAAATTTAATATTAGTATTGATCACATCAATAAGTGATATGTTATTTTCTATAATCACTAATACGAAAAGAAGAACGACCACAATGATAGAAATACCAGTCCAAATGATTCTTTTCTTTAATGTTTTATAACTCATTACACTACCTAAAAACCACATAAACGAATTTGTTAATGTAACTCCCGTTATTCCTATTGCCAATAACATATTAGCAACGCTGAATCCTGCTTTCGCTTCTTTTTCTCCTGTAATAAACGGATAACATACAAAGCACATCAGTACCAATGTGAAATTGGCATAAACAAAAGATTCCGGTGTCCACGTAATAACTAACATAGTAGCTGAAAATCCGTACATAACCGCTAATAGGAAAGAAACAATTACATTCTTACAAATTTTACAACATAACATGTAAATCATGACTACACTTATCGTACTTAAGAATGCTTGGAAAAATATAATACCTTGCACTACATTTTTTACACCTAGTGATGATACCACTGTTGCTATTTCCTCAGTTAAAAAATTTAAAAATGGATGTCGAAACAACACTTCATCTGCAATTGGTATTTTAGCCAAGAAAAAACTTAAAATGTAATAACCCTGATCAAAAGAAAAATACATGTCATACCAGGAAGCTGTTAAAATCTTAGAGTCGTTTTCCATTTTCCAACCGATAAAAAAATAAAATGACCAATAAAAAATGAAAAGGACAAGGGCTAATATCCCCTTTCCTTTATAACCATTCCAAATACTCAATACTTCTTCTCCTCTCTAAGGTAGAAATACCATAATTAGATGTGCCACGTACCCAATAACTGTTCCTAACACCAGTCCACCAAAAATCTCATGCCAATGATGTCCTTGGCGCTCTCTTAATTTTTCTTCTTCCGAACTTATATGTTTATTCAACATTCTTGCATGTTTACCAACTGTACGGCGAAGTCCTGTGGCATCAATGATAACAATTGTTAAAATTGCCATCCCGATTCCAAACATCGGGGTATTAAAACCTTCATGAAACCCTATTGTCATGACCATACTTGATAAAATCGTTGTATGCGTACTAGGAAATCCACCATTTCCTACTAAACGAAAAGCATCTTTTCCAGAACGAAGATAATTCACTAAAAATTTTAATACTCCCGAAGCTACCCAAGCTATAAATGGAAGTACACAATATAAATATGTTCCCATTGCTTTACCTCCTATGATTTTGCAATAAATAAAATGCCAGCTACTATACATACCATTCCAGCAATCTTCATGAAATTGATTGTTTCACCAAATAATAATGCTGATGCAATAATAACAAACACATATCCGAAACTCACCATTGGGTATGCATAACTTAAATCAACCTTTCTCAGCACAATCATCCATAATAATGCACTTAAACCGTAAAAAGCTAGTCCGAAAAAGTTCGGTACGTTAATGAAATTCATAATACCTACAGCCGCTGAACTTTGTGATTTCATTGCGCCAAACTTTAATAAAATTTGCCCTACAACTCCCATACCAACTGATAAAATAATCATCAAAAATTGTTGCATCTCTATACTCCTTAACTGTTTATATTCAAAAAATGTTTTATTCCAAATAAAAAACGTTTAAGACACTCCTCTTAAACGTTTTAACAAACCCGAATAGAGTAATTAAAAGTTCAATAGTATAATAATAACTGTTATCGCATATAACAACACTGTTATTAAAATATGCTGATCCTCTAATAAAACTTTATCTGGTTCTCCACCTTTATCTTCCATGTGAACTAAATATAAATAACGAAAAATCCCGTAAATTACAAATGGGATTGTCCACATTAAATAGATACTTTTCCCTGCATTAAAAGTAAAGATAGCATAAGTTACAATAGTTGCCGACGTAACAATTGTACTTAATTGGTCTAACAAAGCTGGAGAATAACTTTCTAATACTTTTCTATGAGAACCTTTATTATTCTGTAACAATACTAATTCATGTCGTCTTTTATTAATGGCCAAGAATAGTGACAGTAATAATGTACATAATAAAAACCACGGTGTAAATGGCACTTGAATAACTAATCCACCGGCCAATGCTCGTAAAACAAATCCAGATGCAATAATTAAAATATCAATGATTACAACGTGCTTTAAACGAATTGAATACGCTACATTTAAAATAAAATAGACTGCTAATACTAAGCACAATAACGGATTTAGTATATATGAAACTACTAAAGACGCTACTAAAATAACACAACCTGCCGTAATAGCAAAATACGGATTTAATGCACCCGATGCCATCGGTCGATATCGCTTAACAGGGTGTTGTCGATCTGCCTCAATATCCATAAAATCATTTAAAATATAGACACAGCCAGATATTGCACAAAATAGTGCAAAACAAATTGCAGCTTGTGCCACCATAGTTAAAGATACTTGTTTTATCGAAAAGACTAACGCTGCAAATACAAGCAAGTTTTTAGTCCACTGTTTCGGGCGTAACTGTTTAAAAAACAATACAACTATATTTTGTTGAGATAAAGTTCCTTCCCTCATAATAATAAGAGTGCTTCTATTTTGTCACTCTCTTCTTTCCCTCCCTATTCAATTGTTATTTACTTCTAATACAGGAAAGATTATATCACATAAGTATAACATTGAAAATCAACTATTAAATACCAATAAAGAGGTCTCTCATCCATATTGGTATTTCTAATAGACAAAGCTACAACAGCATTACACGCTCATTAATGGAATCAACATTTTCTAAAAGTAACCATCTTCATGATGATGCATTCTCGTTAAAATAATCGTATCGTCTCCATTGCTAATATTCTTTCATTAACACAATTACAGAAGTTAATCTTGAGCTCGGGACACGCCTCAAAGTTACAATTGGCTTACCCGAAAAAAGTGATGCACTTGGTTCTGTAAAGAAACAGACCGTACTTCCTTTTTCAAATGGAATTTTATACACAATTTCTTTATAAACATTTTTTTCAACAGCGTAGTAGCAAACGAAATTATATCGAATTACCAATAAAAAAGGCTGCCTCAAAAATTTGAGACAGCCTTTTCTTCAAAAAATTATTCTTCTCCGAAACGCTCCACAAGTGTTGCAAGTGTACGTACCATTGCGCCAGTTGCTCCAGCTGGACCTAAGTCGTGCGCACCTTTTGTTTCTGATGTTCCAGCGATATCTAAGTGTACCCATGGTGTATCTTCAGCGAATTCGCCTAGGAATGTACCTGCCATAACCGCATGTCCTTCACGGCCTGGTGAGTTATTTAAATCAGCAAACTTACTGTTTCTCACACGTTCTTTATCACGATCAAAAATCGGTAGTTGCCAAATTGGCTCATCTGTTTCCATAGAAGCCTCTAGCACTTGCTCAAATAACTCTTCATTATTTGTCATTGCGCCTGTCGTATAGTTTCCAAGTGCAACAATTACACCGCCTGTTAATGTTGCAACATCAACAAGGTAGTTTGCACCAAGGTTTTTCGCATACGTAATACCGTCAGCTAAAGCTAGACGACCTTCTGCATCCGTATTTAATACTTCAATTGTTTTTCCGCTCATAGATGTGATTACATCGTCTGGCTTAAATGCCGTACCACTTACAACGTTATCAGTTGAAGGAATAACAGCGATCACATTTTGTTCTGGGCGAAGTTCACCGATAATTTCCATCGCACCTAATACAGCAGCTGCACCGCCCATATCACCTTTCATACCAACCATGCCTTCACGTGGTTTTAAAGAATAACCACCTGTATCGTATGTAATACCTTTTCCAACGAACCCAATGACATCTGTCCACTCTTCTTTTCCTTTATAAATAAGAGCGATCATTTTTGGTGGCTCTACACTACCTTGGTTTACTGCAAGTAACGCACCCATACCAAGGTCTTCCATTTCTTCTTTTTCAAGAACTTTATAGTCCATATCATATTTCTCCGCTAATTCAACAGCATACTCAGCAAGCTTTGTCGCTGTTAATACGTTTGGCGGCATATTTACAAGTGTACGAGCTGAATTTGTTGCACGTCCATGTACGTAGCCAACTGTTAATGCTGCTTCAATTTCTTGTGCATCTTCCGCTGTAATAGCCGTGAACTTCTCTAACTCTACACGATCCTTTTTATCTGATTTATACGTTTGTAACTCATATGTACCAAGGCCTTGTACCTCTGCCGCAATATGAGCGACATCAATCGCGTCTAATTTCTCTGTTACGAAAGAATCAAGTAAGATTGCTGCATCTTGTACTTTTGCTGCTTGCAGTGTTTTAAACGCCTTACCAAGAGCCGCACGTAACGTTTCTGTCGTGTAAGATTCCTTCTTTCCTAAACCAACAAAGTAATAACGTTTCACATTTGTTTTCCCTAAGCTATGTACTTTCGAAATGGCCTTTTTCTTCGTAGATAATTCTTTCTCTTCTAGTAAAACTTGTAATTGCCCTTCAAACGCTTTGTCCAGTTCTTGTACAAAACTACTCATTTTCTCTTCTTCAAATAAAGCAACAATTACCGCTTCATGACCTGCTAATTCTTTTTGTACTTGAAACATGTTCAGACCCCCTAAATTTCTCTACCACCATTATAACTTTATTTTCGATAAAATGCGATAATTCTAACTACAGTTATATGGCGTGTAAAATCACAGATCCAAAATCTCCTCTATCATGAAATAAGCCAAGAAAAAAAGTCTAGCGTAATTACGACTAGACTATCTTTGTTTTAAATATTGACCACGAAACACTTGCATCGTTTCGTCTTGATTTAACATCGTTAACTCTTCTTCTGTAAACTTACCATTTCCTACTTTTACTACGTACACATTTACTTTTTTCTTACCCCATTGGCTATAAACATCTTTCACCGTATCATAATATAGATCAAGACGGTTTCCTTTTATTGCACCGCCCTTATCAGCTACTACACCATACCCGTAACCTGGCACGAAGAGAATCGTTCCAATCGGGAATACGCGTAAGTCCGCAGCAATTGTGGAATATAAATCCCTTTTCACTTTGACACCTGAATATGTAATACCATACTCTGGATGCCCTGGCCTCTTACCAGTTGACTCAATCCCCGATGTATAACCTGTTGCAGTCATTTCAATTGAACGATATTTAGACCAGTCGTTTGCCTGCTCTAAAGCATTTATCACTTCTTTACTCGGAGCAACATTTCTCTTAACTTCTGCTGCATGTACTTCTTTTGCACTCATTCCTTCATATATCTTTACAATCTCTAATAAAGAAACTCCTGTGAAAGCATTCCATGTTACGCATAATGCAATTGCAAGTAAACAAGTCATCATAATGCGAATACAATATCGTTTTAACATTTTTATATTCCACACTCCTTCATCGTTAATCATTCCCTATACGATGAAGGAATATGCAAAAAAAATAATCTCCAACTTAATTGGAGATTAAAACATTTGATATCCGCTTTTCCGAAGTTTCTTGATTACGACTCCTGCTAAAGCAGCCCCTACTAATCCAGTAGATAGAATAAATACGTCTGCTTGTCCTAAGTGCGATACACTTGTCCCAAATGAAGAAAATGTTTCTTTCGGTTTTGAAAAATAATCCCACATACTCGCTTTATTAATAATAAGCATACAAACAATCGGATACACAATAACCATTACCCAAGTAGCTCGCAAAATCATGTTGAGTAAAAATCCAATTCCAAAGAACAAAATAAAGAATAACATCATTGAAATAAGTAGTACCGGTATACTCACTCTTTTCCCCTCTCCTTCGCACGTGCCGTAAATACGTGATAAGCTGTATAACCAAATGGTTCACCTGGATTTAATGTTTTGTCCACTTCAAGATGTAGTTCTGATCTTCCTTCTAACAAATATTTAATAAGCACAGACGTATTCGGATCGTCTACAATCTTATCCGGATGTAAGAACGCCACTTCAGACAATTCTTTCTCCTGTACAATAATATTTTCTCCTTCAGGTTCCAAAAGGAAAATAATCATATTATCACTAATCTCATTACGAATAACACCCGATCGAACACCAATAATCCCCTTCACATGAGCGACAATGCCTGTCTCTTCTAACACTTCGCGTTTCACAGCTTCATCAACCGTCTCACCTTCATTTACAAAACCAGCCGGTAAAGACCATTTCCCTTTTAATCCACTGTATTTCTTCTTAACAAATAGCCACCTACCATCTTTTGTAGCTACTAAACCACTAACAGCTAGCCATACCTTCCCTCGTTTCTCCATGATGTAATAACCTCCTCCATCAGAACGGACAGAATATTCTTTCTTTTTTATATATTATACTATATTTTTAATATGAAAAAAGCAGAAACAGCTCTTAGCCGTTTCTGCTTTTTCTACTATATATTAAAAGAACTTTAATTTACCTTTTTTAAGAACTAATAAAGGTCCACCTAATAAGAATAGGTAACGGTTATCGATTACTTTCTTCATGAAGGAAGCTTTCCAACCTGTTAACTTTTTACCCATAACAACGCCCATTGCATCGTCATGACCTAAAGAACATACAGATCCTTTATTATCGAATGCGAATTTCTTCATTTCGCCCTTGCCACGAACTAATACAGTTAAGTTGTGTGCAATATTGTAACCTTGTTGAATTGCAATTTGTGCTGTTGGTGGGTAAGGACGGTTAATTTCTTCATTAATGATTAACGCTGCGTCACCAACCATGAATACATCTTCGTATCCTGGAGCGTGCATGTACTCATCAACTTTTACACGTCCGCGCATTGCTTCAAAGCCAGACTCTTCCACAATACCATTACCACGAACACCTGCAGCCCAAACTACTGTTTCAGACTTAATTAATTCAGTGTCATCGCCATTCGCAACGATAATACCTTCTTCAGTTGCTTCTTTAATTGCTGTACCGATGCGGAATTCTACACCTTTTTTCTCAAGTTGTTTTACAGCGTATTCTACTAACGCTGGATCAAAACCTGGAAGTGCTGTTGGAGCAGCTTCTACACAGATGATACGTGCTTTTTCACGTGGTACATTATACTCTTTGCAAAGTTCAGGAACACGGTTTGCAAGCTCACCTACGTACTCGATACCAGTAAATCCAGCACCACCAACAACGATTGTTACTAACTCATCGCGTTGTTCAGTTGCATATTTAGAGAAACTAGCTTCCATATGCTCACGAATTTCACGAGTTGCATTAATGTTAGCGATTGAGAATGCATGCTCTTTTAATCCTGTAATTCCGAATGTTTCTGATTCGAAACCAAGACCAATTACTAAGTAATCATACTCTAACTCGCCATCTTTTAAGATAATGCGTTTTTCAGCAGCTTTAATTTCTACTACTGTGTCTTGTACAAAGTTCACTTTATTTGTATCAATAACGTCTTGAATATCTAGACAGATTTTTTCATCTTGTAATGTACCAGCTGCGCTCTCATGTAACCAAGTCGCTTGGTAGTGATAGCTGTTGTTGTTTACTAGCGTAATTTCAGCTTCATTTACAGATAATGCTTTTTGCAGACGAACAGTCGTAATCATCCCGCCATAACCTGCACCTAAAACTACGATTTTTGGAGTCTTCACCAAATCACAACCCTTTTCTTTATATAATAGTAATGAAAAATAATACCAAGTACTAAAAACTCTATTTGTCAAGAATGTGGAATTTATCACATTCTATATCATAACAAAACGCAGTCAAAAAATCGTACGAATTTTGTCATAGAAATTTAACATAATACTTCCCTATATTAGTCGGTTTTATTCCAGAATTCAAGCGTCTGGAGAATTATCAATATTTTAAAATAACATAGCGTTTTCAAGGGTTTTTTAGCCTTTTTTTCATGTATTTTCCTTTCTGTATATTTTATACAATAAAAAGAACCTATGCGAAAACTTACACACAATTCAGTCGTTTTCAGAAGTATTATGAACTCAAATATGCTATCATTTATTTGAAAGTGTCATCATTTGCAGGATTTTCGTGTACATATGAACAATATATGAAATCAATATCAAAATTCCATCTATAGGGGGAATGAAAGTGGCAGAAAATCAAAAAGTTTACGACATAACAATTATTGGTGGTGGTCCAACGGGACTGTTCACAGCATTTTATGGCGGTATGAGACAAGCAAGTGTAAAAATCATTGAAAGCTTACCTCAACTTGGCGGACAATTATCCGCACTCTACCCTGAAAAATACATTTATGATGTGGCTGGATTTCCAAAAGTACGCGCACAAGAATTAGTTGATAACTTAAAAGAGCAAATGAAGAAATTTGACCCAACTGTTTGTTTAGAAGAAGCTGTCGATACGCTTGAGAAACAAGCTGATGGTATATTTAAACTTGTTACGAATAAGCAAACTCACTATTCTAAATCAGTTATCATTACTGCTGGCAATGGTGCTTTCCAACCACGCCGCTTAGAATTAGAAGGTACAGCGAAATACGAAAAGAAAAACTTACATTATTTCGTTGATGATATGAATAAATTTGCTGGTAAGCGCGTCGTAGTATTTGGCGGTGGCGACTCAGCAGTAGACTGGACAATGATGTTAGAACCGATTGCTGAAAAAGTTACAATCGTTCATCGTCGTGATAAATTCCGTGCGCATGAACATAGCGTAGAAAGCTTAATGAATTCTCGTGCAGAAGTAAGTACACCATACGTTCCAGTAGAACTCATTGGTGATGACAAGATTGAACAAGTCGTTCTTCAACATGTAAAAACGGAGGAAAAAATTATCATCGATGTTGATGACGTAATCGTAAACTACGGCTTCGTTTCTTCTCTTGGCCCAATTAAAAACTGGGGCTTAGATATACAAAAAAACAGCATCCTTGTAAATTCAAAAATGGAAACAAATATTCCTGGCATTTACGCTGCTGGTGACATTTGTACATATGAAGGAAAAGTAAAACTTATCGCTTGTGGATTTGGCGAAGCACCGACAGCAGTAAACAATGCAAAAGCTTACTTCGATCCAAATGCAAAACTTCAACCGATGCATAGCTCAAGTATGTTTTAATATGCAAAAATAAAGCTCCTTCCATACGTGGAAGGAGCTTTCCTTTTATATAACATAAAAGCACACTGAGTCCAATAAACTATCGAACTCAGTGTGCTTTTCGTCTAAAAAATTATTGTTTTCTTCTTCTACCTAATACGAATAATACTCCGCCAACTAAGAATGAAATTCCCGCACCAACTGACATCATCCATGAATGTGCTGCCCCTGTTTTCGGTAATTCTTTTTCTACTTTTGCTTGCGGTTCTTTAATTAACTTTTCCAGTCTTACTTCCGGTTTCACTTCTGGTTCTTTCGGTTCTTTCGGTTCTTTCGGATCTTCCGGCTTCACTTCTGGTTCTTTCGGCTCTTCTGGTATCTTAAGATCTTCTTTTGTTTTCGGTAAAATTGTAACTGTAGGCTCAAGTGGTGGATTTATTTTATCGTCCACTACCGCTCTATTTGTTATCCCTTTACTTGGTGCTGCTTTTACCTTCACTTTAAAAATAATACTACGTTCTTTCGTATCTGTAATTTCTAGATACTTTGCTATTACTTTTCCAAACTCCATTTTTAACTCTATTGGATTTGGTTCAGCCCCTTCAAATCTAATGCTATCTTGCACGTACTCTAAACCGGCTGGAATTTCATCTTCTACCTTTACCTCTGCTAGTTTGCCGTTTTCTACCGTATTTTTGAAACTAATTCGGTATTCTACTTCTTCTCCTAGCTTCGGTTCTTTATTATTTACTGTCTTCGTCGCTTTTAACTTACCATCTTTATATTCTGGCTTTATTGTCGCTGTCGGTTCCATAACTGGATGATCTGGATCATCTACATGAATGATCGCTTTATTTGTTATTTCCTCTCCAACTTTTACTGATTCTTTTACCTTTACTTTAAAGATGATACTTCTTTCTTTCGTATCCGTAATTTCTGGATACTTCACTGTTACTTTTCCATTCTCGACTTTAAGTTCTGTTGGCACAGGCTTATCACCTACGGCCTCCAGACTTTCTTTCACATACTCTAAACCAGACGGAATTTCATCTTCAATCTTTACATCAACTAACTTCCCGCCATCTACTCTGCCGTTAAAAGTAATTCGATATTCGATTTCTTCCCCTAGCTTTGGTTCATGGTTACTTACTTCTTTCCTTGCCTCTAGTTTCCCATCTTTATATTGAGGTGTAATTGGTATAAGTGACTCAACTGGTGGATTTGTCGGATTATTATCATCCACAACCGCCTTGTTTATAATTTCTTTTCCTACTTGTACCGTTTCTTGTACTTTCACTTTAAAGATGATACTTCTTTTTTTCGTATCCGTAATTTCTGGATACTTTGCTGTTACTTTTCCATTCTCAACTTTAAGTTCTACTGGATTTGGTTCCGGCCCATCAGACTTTATACTATCCTGTACGTATTCTAAACCAGCTGGAATTTCGTCCTCTACTTTCACCTCAGTTAGTTTGCCGTTTTCTACCGTATTTTCAAAACTAATTCGATATTCTACTTCTTCTCCTAACTTCGGCGTTTCATTATTTACCGTCTTCTTCGCTTCCACTTTTCCGTCTTTATGCTGCGGAGTAATTTCTGCCGTCGGTGTTTCTGGTTCATTTTTCGTATCATCAACAATTGCTTTGTTGACGATTTTTTTACCGACTTTCACTTCTTCCTTTACTTTCACTTTAAAAGTGATACTTCTTTCTTCTGTGTCCGTAATCTCTGGATACTTCGCCATTACCTTACCATTTTCCATTTTCAATTCTACTGGATCTGGCTTAGTACCTTCTGCTTTCACACTGTTTTCTACATACTCTAAACCTTCTGGTAAAGTATCTTCTATTTTTACCTCTGCTAGTTTTCCGTCTTCTACCGTGTTTTTAAAACTAATTCGGTATTCTACTTCTTCTCCTAACTTCGGCGTTTCATTATTTACCGTCTTCTTCGCTTTCACTTTTCCGTCTTTATGTTGCGGAATAATTTCTGCTGTCGGTGTTTCTGGCGGATGTTTCGTATCGCTCACAATCGCTTCATTAACAATTGAATCGCTCACTTTACCTTTTACTTTCACTTTAAAGGTAATACTTCTCTCTTTTGTATCTGTAATCTCAGGATACTTTGCCATTACCTTACCGTTTTCAAATTTTAATTCCACTGGATCTGGCTTAGAACCTTCTACTTTTAAACTATCTTTCACATACTCTAATCCATTTGGTAAATCATCTTCTATTTTTACCTCTGTTAGCTTTCCATGTTCTACCGTATTTTTAAAGCTAATTCGGTATTCCACTTCTTCTCCTAACTTCGGCGTTTCATTATTTACTATCTTTTTTGCTTCAAGTTTTCCATCTTTATACTGAGGATTAATTTCCGCTGTCGGATTAACTGGCTTATTTTGCGAATCATCAATAGTTGCTTTATTAATGATTTTTTTACCGACTTTTACTTCTTCTTTTACTTTCACTTTAAAAACGATACTTCTTTCTTCTGTATCCGTAATTTCTGGATATTTTGCCATTACTTTACCGTTTTCAAATTTCAGCTCTACTGAATCTATTCCGGCACCTTCTGCTTTCAAACTATTTTCTACATACTCTAAACCTTCTGGTAAAGTATCCTCTACTGTCACGTCTGTTAGCTTTCCGTTCTTTACCGTATTTTTCATACTAATTCGGTATTCTACTTCTTCTCCTAACTTCGGTGTTTCATTATTTACGATTTTCTTCGCTTTAATTTTTCCATCTTTGTGTAATGGTGTAATTTTCGCTTCTGGTTCTTTCGGATCTTTCATATCATCAACAATTGCCTTATTGATGATTTCCTTCCCCACTTCCGCTTCTTCCTTCACCTTTACCTTAAAGACAATACTTCTTTCTTTCATATCCGTAATATTGTCGTATTCAGCAATAACTTTTCCATCTTTCACACTTAACTTTAATGGAGCTGGTTTATCACCTTCAGCCTTTTCACTGCCTTTTATATACTCTAAACCGTTAGGAATTGTATCCTCTATTATTACCTTTTCTAGTTTTCCGTTTTCTACCGTGTTCTTAAAGCTAATTCGGTATTCTACTTCTTCTCCTAGTTTTGGTGATGGATTATCTACTGTCTTCTTCGAATCAATTATTCCATCCTTATGTTGTGGAGTAATTCTTTCCTCCGGTTCAATCGGTGGATTTTTCGTATCATCAACAATTGCTTTATTGACAATCTCTTTATCTACTTTTACTTCTTCCTTCACCTTTACTTTAAAGACGATACTTCTTTCTTTCATATCCATAATATCGATATACTTAGCTTTGACTATCCCATTTTCAACAGCTAATTCTACTGGTCCAGGTGCTTCTCCTTCGGCCTTGATGCTATTTTCTACATATTCAAGACCTTTTGGAATTGTATCTTCCACTCGCACCGTTTCTAGTTTTCCGTTCTCAACCGTATTATGAAAACTAATGCGGTACTCGATTTCTTCACCTAACTTCGGCTTCTTATTATTAACTACCTTTGTAGCAGCAATTTCACCTTTTTTACTTTGCGGTGTAATAACAACCTTCGATTCAACAGGCTCATTTTTCGGATCTTTTGCAATTGCTTTATTTACAATTGCCTCCCCTACCTTTGCCGAATCTTTTACTTTCACTTTAAAAACAATACTTCTTTTTTCTGTATCCATAATCTCTGGATACTTTGCCATTACTTTGCCATCTTCCACTTTTAGTTCTACTGGCTCTGGTTTTATACCTTCAGCTTTCAAACTATCTTTCACGTATTCAACACCTTTAGGTAGTGTATCTTCTACTAGCACCGTTTCTAGTTTTCCGTTTTCTACCGTATTATAAAATGTAATTCGGTATTCCACTTCTTCTCCTAGTTTTGGTGTTTGATTCGTTACGTTTTTTTCTACATCCACTTTACCGTATTTATAATCCGGCGTAATCTTTTCTTCTGGATGCTCAGACTGTCCATTTGGCTCACTCTCAACCGCTTTATTAACAATCGTTTCTCCCGCTTTTGTCTCTTCTTTTACTTTCACTTTAAAGGCGATGCTTCGCTCTTTTGTATCCGTAATTTCTGGATATTTTGCGATTACCTTACCATTCTCTACTTTTAACTCTACTGGATTTGGTTCAATACCTTCAGCTCTCTCACTGCCTTGAACAAATTCTAAGTTAGCTGGAATTTCATCTTCTATTGTAATTGCATCTAGTTTTCCGTTTTCCACCGTATTTTTAAAGCTAATTTGATATTCAAATTCTTCTCCTAGCTTCGGCTTCTTATTTGTTGCCTTTTTCTTTGCATCAATTTTACCGGCCTTATGCTGTGGTGTAATCTTCTCTTCTAGATCCTTTGGTGGATTTGTTTTATCACTAACGGTTGCTTTGTTAACAATTTCTTCACCAATTTTTGCAGTTTCTTTTACTTTTGTTTTAAAGACGATACTTCTTTCTTCCATATCCATAATTTCTGGATACTTTGCAATTACTTTGCCATTTTCAAACTTCAGCTCTACTGGCTCTGGTTTTACACCTTCGGCTTTCAAACTATCTTTCACGTATTCAAGACTACTTGGTAATTCGTCTTCAATCGTCAATACATCTAGACGTCCATCTTTTATCTTATTTTTAAATGTAATACGATACTCTACCTCATCACCTAACTTCGGTGTTTTATTAGAAGCTATTTTTCTCGCCTCTATTTCCCCTGGAACTTCTTTTGGGGTAGTAACCGTAACATTTCATCGTCCTCAGTTTCATACTTTATCTCGGCACTATCTTGTCCCTTTAAAACAACGACATTTTTTACTGTTGTATCTGATTGTACAGAATCTTTCACTTTTACTTTGAATGTAATAACGGTACTTTCACCCGGCTTTAAAACACCACCGTTTTTAGCATCTGCACCTTCACCAACACGGAAATCAATTTGATTATTTACAAACTCTGCTTCATCATCGCTTGCATTATCTGTTTTATTTCCTTTATTACTTCCAGAAACATATTGAATAGATCCCGGGACATACTCTAAACGATCATCTAATTTATCAAAACCTTTTACATTTGATACCGGCGCTTGGTTATTTTTCGTATCATTTTTCACTTCAATTTGATACGTAAACTCTTCACCAGCTTTAACGTCCTTAATTTCTTTTCCGGCACTATCTAATGCCTTTTTATCAACTTGTAAGTTTGGAGCATTATGTTCTGTAACGAATGTAGCGTTATTTAATACGTAAATATCACCGCCACCACCATATGCTCTAAAACGCATTTTTGCTTCTTTTAAATCATTTTTCACTTGAGTGGGTCCTTCAAGGTGATACGTATGAATATCTGTACTGAAAGAATTTGTCCAATCTGGATTATATCCTGGGTATTTTTTTGTAACAAATTCGTTAGTACCATCTACTTGTACTTCTGTCATAGATGAGTCATTAACATCATTATCTTTACCTTTAATATTTTTAAACTTTTGATACCCTAACCCAAAATCATACTCTCCATAATCATAGGCATATCCATCATTATCAGCTGGATCACCTTGCGATGAAAAATAACTAAATTTCGCCTTAAAAGCGCCTTCTTTTGGTGTGTTTATTTTATTAACACTAATATCTGTCCAGGCTGTACTTTTTTGAGAGACTAGCCCTTCCCAAATCTTCATGTCTTTTACTGTTTCTTTATAGTTTTCATAAACTAATATAAGATTCCAGTTACCCCAGTAATAGCCGCCACCTGTTACATCTTTAATTTGTGGCACATTTGCAACTGTCAACGTTTGAGAAATACCTTGCTGTGCAATTATATTTGTTACTTCTGCATACGCTACATATCCTGCGCCACTACCTGAATAATTAGAAATATAAGGTAGATAATCAGCTTTTCTTATGCTATCAGCAGTTACCTCTGCATATTCTTTATTTCCCATTCTCATTTTGACTGGTTGCCTTACTTGATCCTCGGTAACCTTTCTATCAGCGATATTTCCTGGTAACCCCATTGCTGCTGTCCAGAATAAGTAAGCCTTTTTCACTTTACTTCCAGCAGGAATGTTAGGAAATGCACCTGTTGACGAATTAAAAGTACTATCATCGTTATCAACATCAACCGTCATTTTATTCGTTTTATAACCCATACTTTGTCTGCCATAATGATCAGATGTCAAACCAAGCGTCACATTACCAGTCTGTACTAAATTACCAGGAGCAATTGTAGAATACAACGGGTCTCCAAATCCTTGTTTATCTCCTGTTTGGATTTGAACCTTCGAAGCATTTTCTGATGCAGCTTGTACTTCTGCATCACTCTGCTTTACTGCTAAAGGTGATTGCTTTTTCTCTTTTTCTAGTTGCTTCTCAGCCTCAGGTTGTTTTATCTTCTCTATTTCTGTTTTTTGTGCAGATGTATTTTTATCTTCTACAGATACTTTTAATTTTCCATCCACTTCTTTAGTTTTTGAATCAGTTGTTGATCCGATAGCTTTCTTACTACTGTCAGCCTCATCATCGGTATTAGCTTCTAACTTCTCTTCAGAAGGAAGCCCTTCAACATCTACAGACATGTTTCCTATTTGTAGTTGATCCTTTTGCACACTAATTTTTTGCTTATACTCTTTATTAAAATGTTGCGCACGACGAGCTTTTATTAATACAGTCATTTTTTCATGTGATTTTAAATCTTGAATTTTAAGATTAGAAGAAAGAACCTTTCCTCCATTATCTTTTTCCTCTACATAGAAATCCGCTACCTTATTTTCAAGTAACTTCTCTCCGTTTACTTTCACAGATTGCGAAAGAAACTCAATTCCATTGTCATTATTTTGTTTAATTACTAATTCTCGGATTGGTGTATCTCCCGTATTTTCAATCTTATATTGAAATACGTGCTCCCTCTCCGCTACTTCTCCCTTATACATTTCAGCATTCACTTGATCTGCCTTAATTTTCACATCATTTCCTTGTAACTCATCCCAGCTTTTTTTATTTATCTCTGTAGCAAAAGCACTGGGCGAAGGCAATATGATGGATAGAAGAAGTGTGATCATTGTTACGACATTAAAACACTTCAATACTTGCTTCATATTTTCTACCTTTCTCCTTTCTATATACTTGCTATCCGTCTACTAAATTGCAGTAACCCTTTCATTTAGTAGACGAATACATAGCAATATATATCCACTCGCAACAATCCGACCTACGAAAATGTATCGTTGAAATCCCAATGTCAACAATATAAATCTCATAGAATATTACTATTTTAATTTATCAAAAATAGCATATATACCGGACACTTATACAAACCTTTACCATACTTTTAATATAGTAAAAACACCGTGCTGTATAGGTTTATATAACAGTTAAAGGATACTTAAAAATTTTAACATACTCCTCATCCTATTTATACATACAATAGAAAATTTACCATTTTTTAGTTATTTTCAGTTTGTTTTTTATGATTAAAATTTTCTAAAAATAACAACCGTTACATGTAAAAATATGTTATATTGAATAAGAACAAACGTTCTTTTTAAAGGGAGGAATTTTTTATGCTACACGAACCCATTATCGTAAAAAAAGAAGCTTTCCACGCAATCGGCGTTTCGGTTACGACGACTAATGAAAAAGAGGCATCTACTGAAGGACAAATCCCACAACTCTGGAACCAATACTTTCAAGAACAAATGATGCATCACATCCCAAATCAACAAACGAAAGAAACATTCGCTTTCTACTCAAACTACGAGTCAGATGAAACTGGTACATATACATTTACAATCGGTACGCCCGTTTCTTCATTAGAAGACGTTCCTGAAAATATGACAACTTTAACAATACCTGCCGCTACATATGCGGTATTTACAACAAGAAAGGGACCAGTTGCTGAAGTCGTTTGTGAAGCTTGGGAATATATTTGGAAATGGTCGAAAGAAAATAAACGTGCCTTCACAACAGATTTTGAGCTTTACGATGAAAGAGCATTAGACCCAAATCATGCACAATTGGATATTTATATTGCGTTAGCCTAAAAAAAGATGCCCATTCGGCATCTTTTTTTGTCGTTAAATAGCTACTGGGCAAATTCATTATTATTGTCTACAATGAGAAAGTGCAGTATAGAAATATTAGAAACTGTATAAAACGATTGTTAATAAGTTTTTTAGTTTAAATTCGTCACATAGAAAGGAAGCAATATGGAGGAACTACAACAAAATAAAACTGCTTTAGAAGGAAGCGGAAAACCGTTATTAAAAAATACGAATTTCCTTTTTCTTTGGGCAGCTACTCTTTTTTCAAGCTTTGCTTTAGCCTTTTTTACTTTTTCACAAACGTGGTACATAGCAAAAACATTAAACCTTGAAGCTTCACTCGGTGTTGTTTTCGTAGCTCTTAGTGTTCCAAGGCTTATTTTTATGATTGTCGGCGGCGCTGTAGCTGATAAATTCCCGAAAAAAAACATTATGTTTTACTCCAATATCATTCGAGCGATTCTTGTCGCAACCATTCTCACATGGTTTATCGTTGGTGATGTAACACTATATACATTTGCTTTATTCGCTTTATTCTTTGGACTTGCTGATGCTTTCTTCTGGTCAGCAGATGGATCTATCTTACCGGAATTGGTAGAAAAAAGCCGGTTAACACAAGCAAATTCGCTTACACAAATGACGAACCAAGCATCGGTCATCTTAGGCCCTGTACTTGGTGGTATTCTCATTAAATTTACGAACTATGAGACAATCTTTTCCATTACGATTTTATTACTGATTGTCGCTGCCATACTCGTTCAAAAAATACAATTTACGATGCCAGAACAAAAAGATACAGCTAAAGGTATGTTCACTTCCATTAAAGAAGGAATCTTATATGTAAAGGAATCGCCATTCCTTTCAACTTTCCTTATTTGTAGCGCTTTTTTAAACTTATTTTTAATCGGCCCGATGCAAGTTGGTTTCCCTCTTTTTGTTAAAAACGTTCTGCATGGTGATTCGCTCCAGTTTAGTTACTTAGAAGCATCTGTAGGCGGCGGAATGGCAATCGGTGCTATCATTGTAGGTTTAAAAAATATTAATCGTAGACGCGGTCTATTTTGTATTATCATGATGCTATTGTCTGGTGTATTCTTCTTAGCCATCAACTTTAGCACCGTACTTTGGCAAGCACTATTAGCCGGCATGTTTTATGGTATTACAATCGCAATGGCGATTGTACCGCTTATGGCAATGATTCAATCGACAGTAAAAGAAGAAATGATGGGACGCGTAATGAGTTTACTTATGCTATCATCAATGGGCTTTATCCCGCTCTCTTATGCATTCACATCACTTGCACTTGCAATGGGAATTCCAATCGTAACCGTTATGAAAAGTGGTGCAATAGCTGTTATCGTCTTCGTACTATTTGTAGCGATTCGTATTCCAGTTGTAAGGAAGTTCGATTAGCCACTTAGAGTCATGTATTATACGCATGACTCTTTTTTGAATGGATCAAATAGTGATATTCCCTTACTTCTCCTTAATGCTGCTCCCCATTCTAATCCAACCTCTAAAAATAAATCTCGCACTGTACTGTATAAAAGTGCCCCAATGTCTTTACGAATTTCCCCATATTTATATGCTCTTACAACACTTTTCACGCGCCAAATTAAATTTCCATACACTTCTTCGTCAGCTAATATTTGCTCTAGTAAAACACCTTGTTCTAGTAACCCACTCTTTTTATACGCAAGCTCGACCTTACTCCAAAATATATTAATTTTCTTCGGATTACTCGTCATCGGCACCAGTGCGTATATAAAAGGCTTCGGTATATCATGACGGCAATACGTCTCATCAAGCTCATACGTTCCTTTTCTTTTCTCTTTTATTTGTGAAATGTTTTTAGAAAGAATTGTTTTCCCAGCAATTTTTTGCTCATTTTTACTACAGCCAGTTGCATTATCCTCAGTTTTACAAGCGGACATTTTCATACGGTCATCCATGCGGTCAATCGCAGATGTAAGAAATACATATAAGTTCGCACTATACCCGCCGCGTTTATGCCTTTCTTTTGTTGCAACACGCTTTATAATTCCTAGTTCCTCTAACTTTGCAATTGAACGGCGTACTGTACGAATACTCTTTCCAACATTCGTCGCAATCGTCCCCATTAATGGACAAGCGACTCCTACTGTTTTTTGTTTCTCATTCACCGCATATTTTCCTAAAAAATGAATAATGATAGAATCAGTTTTATTCAATTGAAATCGGTAGCACTTCAAAACTTGTTTTTGATATGTATTAAACTCTTCTTTACTTCGAAATTCACTATATGGTTTCATTAAATTATATAAGCTTCCCATTTATATCACCTCATTTATAAGTAAGAGGCAGGAAGCGAAATTGGCGTGATAGTTAATATTTTTTAATGGAGATGAAAATATGATCGTAATTAGCGCTTGTTTAGGTGGGATTGCTTGCCGTTATGACGGGAATGACAATCTTGTTTCAAAAATAGAGGAGCTTCTGCAAAAAGAAGATACAGTCCTCATTTGCCCTGAAGTATTAGGAGGACTACCAACACCTCGTCCTTCCGCTGAAATTATTGGCGGGAATGGCGACGACGTTTTAGACGGAAAAGCGAAAGTGATAACAAAAAATGGTGAAGATGTCACAGCAGCTTTCGTAAATGGTGCTTATAAAGCATTAGAACAAATTAAAGATTTACACCCAGAATATATTATTTTAAAAGAACGCAGCCCATCTTGTGGTAGTTCTACGATTTACACTGGAGAATTTAACGGTAATAAGCAAACTGGTTTCGGAGTGACAACTGCTTTATTTAAAAGACACGGATTTAAAGTCATTTCAGAAGAAGAATTTGAAAACAAAAAAAGGAATTGACCCTGTTCGTCAATTCCTTTTTATCTGTCTTATTTCACACTTAGTTTTTCTTTCACTTTCGCTGGAAGCTCGTCTTTTTTCACTTCTTCCCAAGCTGTTACACCTTTTTTATCTGAGTGGTATACGCGTAGGAATGCTTCTTTACGAAGATTTTTTTGAGCTATGAATTCTAATTCTTTCTCTTTACCGTCTTTATCAAAGCCAGTCAGTTTATATTCATAATCTTTAAATTTCTGCCCATTACTATCTTTACTATCAAATTCTTTTCCATCTACTGTAATTTGAACATAATACTCATCTTTACCCATACGGTTTAAATCACAACCAACTAACAAACTTGCAAATACAACTAAAATACTAAATAGTGCAATGTATCTTTTCATTTCCTTCACCTCATATGTTTTTTCTTATATTCTTATCTTAAAGCCCGGAGCTTAAAGAAGAAATTCAAAAACATGACATGAACATTACACTTTTGTAAGATAATAATTATTTCTTCACTTTAGAAATTGTCATTCCATTAAGCTTCTGTATAACGTTTTTGTTTCTCACGCTCATCAGCTACACTACCGCCAATAACGTCTTTCACGCCAATTTCGCCACTTATCACGTAATTTCCTTATACCGTTTATTACGCCTTCTATTATGCCCTCAATTATAATCTCTATTACAAGATATCTCACTAAACTAATAATAGGTTTAATTACGTATCTCCCTATAAATTCAAGAATATCCTCCATCATATTTTCCTCCTTCTTTTAAAAGGAAGCTGCTACTCCTCCGCGTCCTTTTACGTCCAGTTACAATTGCTGCCCTACTGCGGTATATATCAACAAAGATAATACGACAACAACATCCACGATAACGCTATTGAATTTGGAAGAAACTTCGGTAAATACTAATACTGTAGTTAACATGGCTAAGAGAATTATTTTTTCACCTATATTCGGAGATGCTCCCAAAAACTTTATAAAATCAAAGACAACTTTACTACAATTCTTCCTGTAACTAATTTATTATCGTGGTAAACCGTCTTCCACTACATCCGTAACAGTTCCATTCGGTTCAAAGTTTACATTTTTTCTACATAATCTTATCTTAAAATGAACAATATGAATCTCGAATTCACAGCGTTAATCATATATACCATATATAATAACATTTAAATTAAGATCTAAAGTAACTTTACATACATTTCCTGTTTTAACGCAAAAAGAAAAGACCTTTCTAACGATTTTATTCTATCGCTAAAAAGGTCTTTTCTTTTTTGGCTAAAAACTTAGCACTCTTCTGGCTTACCAGCATTCGATGCTGTACGGAAAGATGATCCACATCCGCATGATGCGATTGCGTTTGGATTGTCGATTGTAAATCCGCCGCCAAGCATAGATTGTTTATAGTCAATTTTTACTCCTTTAACTATTGGAGCACTTTCTGTATCGATAACAAATTCAACACCGAAAAACTCAAGAACTGTGTCGTCTTCTTTTGGTTCTACTTCAAATCCTAAGCCGTAAGAAAGACCGCTACATCCGCCGCCGTGTACAGCAAGGCGCACATACTTCTCTCCATCTTCAGCATCTTTTAACATATCTTTAATTTGAAAAGCTGCTTGTTCTGTTACTTCAATCATGAAATACACCTTCCTTTCTGTTCTTAGTTCATTATACATCTTTACGCTTCTATCTTGTACTCATACACTCCGCGGCAAATTACTTCCGCAGGTCCTTTCATCAACACGTTTCCTTCTTCAGTCCACGCAATCATTAAATCGCCGCCAGCTAAATGGACTGTAATTTCCTTACCACGTTCCATCTTTCCATTTAAAATAGCAGCTACAACTGCAGCGCACGCTCCTGTTCCGCAAGCTTGCGTTACACCAGATCCACGTTCCCAAACGCGGAAGTTCATCTCGTCATTATTCAAAATTTCGATAAACTCAACATTTACTCGCTCTGGGAACATTTCATGTGTCTCGAGAACTGGTCCAAGTGTTGTAAGAGGTGCTTTTTCTACATCATCAACAAAAATAACCGCATGCGGATTTCCCATTGAAACAGCTGTAAATGCATAACGATGATTATTGTATAAGAAGTTTTCACGAATAAATGGTGTTTCACCTTCACCAAGCATCGGTATTTCTGCACGTGTTAGACGAGGTGCTCCCATATCGATTTTTGCTAATGTCACGACACCATCTTCTACTGTTACTTCAGCCGTTACAATACCAGCTAACGTTTCAATTGTGAAAACTGTTTCTTCTACTAGTTTATGCTCATACGCATATTTCGCTACGCAGCGTAAACCGTTACCACAGCTCTTTCCTTCAGAACCATCATTATTAAACATACGCATCTTCACCGGAGCTACGTCTGAAGGGCAAATTAAAATCATCCCGTCTGCTCCAATACCAGTATTAATATTTGAAACCTTTTCGGCCACAAGGGCTAAATCTTCTTCAGGAATTTGCTCTTCAAACATATTTACATATATATAACTATTGCCAAGACCATGCATTTTTGTAAAAGAAAATTGGCTCATTTATATTCACTCCAAAATAATTTGTTATGTTAAGTATAAAATGCATGCTTTTAGAACACAATATGAATGTCCCCCGTTTCTCATATTTGACAACGTTTGGCGATGAGCCACTCTTACACAATTTGTGTAAGAAAAAAGCCCTTCTAAAAAGGGCCTTTTTTTATTTATCCTACTATTTTCGATTTGGGAAGACTAATACTCAGTATTAGTCTTCCCCACGAAATAAAGTTTTATCTAATGAAAAAGGTGCTGCTAATTCGCAACACCTTAAAACATTGGATTTTCATCCAAATACTCATATACATTATTAACAAGCTCTTCTACTGTTGCACCTTGTACAACTTCACCATTTACAAGTGCAAATGGTCCTTCAAAACAAATGCCACAATATCCTAAACAACCATACTCCATTACATCTAAATTCGGATCTTTTTCTAATTTTTCTAGAGCTGCTTGTGAACCACTTGCAAGGTTACCTACACAAAATTCAATTAATGGTTTAATCAAAATTCTCCCCCCTGTACTACAAAACAAATTACCTTTTCACTTTATCTATAAGAAGAAAACTAAGCTGTTTCTTGTTGTTTTCGTTACACAGTCTAAACTATTTAGTTACTTCATTACTTCACTTCAAAGTAGATGATTTCTTCTATATAACATGCTACTTACAATGAAAGAGTAACTTAAAAAGAAAAACAGTTTACTTTTCTTCTTATTGTACAACAGAGTATTCATTCATGCATTGTTATTTGTTCACAAATTCGATATAATTTGATTGAGTAAAGTCAAAATATTTTATTAATATAAAATTTTATGATTAGGGGATATTTCAACAGAAAAGGGGTAATCCATCATGAAACACCTCGTAATACTAGGTGGCGGCTACGGTGGAATGAGAATTCTACAAAGGCTACTTCCAAGCAACCAACTTCCAGATGATGTACAAGTGAC
>NZ_KV827857.1:47130-86595 GCF_001836235.1 Bacillus sp. HMSC036E02
AGATGATGTACAAGTGACATTAATCGACAAAGTACCATATCATTGCTTCAAAACTGAATATTATGCATTAGTTGCGGGTACTATTTCAGAAACGCATATTCGTATACCGTTTCCTGAACACCCACGCCTCAATATTCAATACGGCACAGTAACAAATATTGACCTCGAAGAAAAAGCTGTTCATCTTGATGGCGGCGAAGCGATCCAATATGATGATTTAATTATCGGACTTGGCTGTGAAGATAAATATCATAACGTTCCTGGAGCTAGAGAATATACACATAGTCTACAATCAATTGAACAAACACGTAAGACATATGAACAATTAAATAGTCTAGAACCAAATGCAACAGTAGCTGTCGTTGGTGCTGGCTTAAGTGGCGTTGAAGTAGCAAGTGAACTTCGTGAAAGCCGTTCTGATTTAAAAATCTATTTATTTGATCGAAAAGATAGAATTTTATTCCCATATCCAGAGAAATTAAGTAGATACGTAGAAGAATGGTTTGTAAAGCATAAAGTTAACATCATACGAAACTCTAACATTACAAAAGTAGAACCAAATATTGTGTACAACCACGATGAACCACTTGAATGTGATGCAATCGTTTGGACAGCTGGTATTCAAGCAAATGAAGTTGTTCGAAACCTTCCAGTTGAACAAGATGGTAGCGGACGGGTTGTCTTAACTAAATATCATAATATTCCAAATAACGATCATGTTTACGTTGTAGGAGATTGCGCAGCACTTCCACATGCACCATCTGCCCAACTTGCTGAAGGTCAAGGAGAACAAATTGTCCAAATATTATTAAAACGTTGGAATAATGAATCACTCCCGGATGAACTACCTGTAATTAAATTAAAAGGTGTTCTCGGTTCTCTTGGTAAGAAGCACGGTTTTGGTTTACTAGCAAACCAACCATTAATGGGACGTGTACCGAGATTATTAAAATCTGGTCTTCTTTGGATGTACAAATATCATAAAGGTTAATACCTTACAGGCTGTCTACTATGTAGGCAGCCTCTTTGCATCAGTTTTTAAAAATTATCAGACACATCTTTCTCAATATTTATAATGATTTATTTTTCATTTTTATATTAAAAAATATTGATAAACATTGTATGCTATTTGTAAGTTGTTTTATTACTTCCTTTAAGACCGAGTTCATTCGGTCTTATTTTTCATGTGATAAATACTTTTGTAGGAGGCATTACATTCCACTTATGAACTTATCGAAACTAAACAATCGAATAGAAGCGAAAAAGAAAGAGCTAATCTATCTCGTTGAACGATACGGATTCACTCATGATAAAGTGATTTCTTTCAGCCAAGAATTAGATTGTTTACTTAACTTATTAATAAAACTCAAGACGAAGAAAAAACGTTGTTCGTTATAACCATTTTCCCCTCTTTTTTTGATACGATATAACTAGAATCAGAAAGGAGCGATTTATGTTTATATTAAAAGACGTTATATATAAAGATATACTACACATTCCTTATTTACAGATTCGAAAAGAAAAGATTACTTGTATTATCGGTGAAAGCGGAAGCGGAAAAAGCACGTTGCTTCGCATGTTAAACGATTTACAATCCCCAACATCCGGTACAATTGAATATAACGGAAAATTAATTTCTGATTATCACCCTATTCAATTACGTCGTGACGTAGTTATGCTTGGGCAAACTCCACCTATTTTTGATGGAGCCGTTAAAGACAACCTATTAATGGGACTTCGTCTTTCTGAAAAACCATTTCCAAATGATGATGCCCTGCGGAGTGCATTACAAACCGTTAGCTTAGACAAGCAATTAGAAGATAGCACCTCCTCATTATCCGGCGGTGAAAAACAAAGACTTGCCTTTGCACGTATCGTACTTATGGATCCGCCTGTCTATTTATTAGATGAACCAACTTCAGCATTAGACAGTGATACAGAACGCCGCGTTATGAAACAATTTACTGATCTAGCACGAAAAAAGAAAAAAACAGTTATCTTCATCACACACTCACAACAACTTCCAGAAGAAATTGCAGACGATATTATTGAAATTAGCAAAACAAAGGGTGCAACTAGAAAGGAAGTGCTCTCAGTTGAAGGGCGTTATTGAACTCCAAATTTGGCAACTTGCAGCTGCCTATATTTTCATTCTTATTTTAATTGGACTTGTAAAATTAAAAGGAATACCTCGCGAAAAACAAATCGCGCTCGCAACATTCCGTATGACCATTCAGCTCGTACTTGTTGCATATGTCCTTACATACGTATTTGAAAACAGTAATCCATTTTATACAATCGCTCTCATCACTTCTATTACTACCTTTGCAATTTTTAATATTTATAAACGGGTTAACATCCCAATGTCTAAAGAATTAAAACGAGTAGCCGCCCTTTCCATGGTCGCCGGATCAATTGGGCCACTTCTACTATTTATCTTTGTTATTATCGGTCATGACCCTTGGTATGCTCCGCAATATATCGTCCCTATTACAGGAATGTTAGTTGGGAATGCCATGACTGGTGTTTCTCTTGGTGCAAATACGTTCTTAAACAATATGAAATCGCAAAGAGGTCAAATTGAAGGTGCACTTATGCTCGGAGCAACACCGAAAGAAGCTGCTGCTCCGCTCATTCGAGACGCTTTTGACTCTGCTATTTTACCAACAATTAATTCTATGGTCGGAATGGGAATTATAAGCTTACCAGGCATGATGACTGGTCAAATATTATCCGGTGTATCACCATTCACAGCCATTCAATATCAAATCGCCATCATACTCGGTATTTCTGGAAGTACTGCCTTTGCTGTCATTATCTTTTTACAGCTTGGATATAAAACGTTCTTTAATAAGCGATGTCAATTGAAAGAGGTTGACTATGATGCGAGGTAAATCGTGCGTAGTTCTCGGTGAGTGAATTTATATTAACGATTTTTTCAATATATCTATCATAACTTGCAATATATCAACGATTTTTCAAATATATCTATCATAACTCAGAATATATCAACGATTTTGTACGAAATATCGATTTACCGACAAAAAGTGACATAATAAAAAGAGGAGGCTATTCGCCTCCTCTTCTATTTACTTACGCCTTCTTAACGAACTGTGATTTTAACTTCATAGCTCCGAAACCGTCGATTTTGCAATCGATATCGTGATCGCCATCAACTAGACGGATACTCTTTACTTTCGTACCGATCTTCACAACTGAAGAAGTTCCTTTTACTTTTAAATCTTTAATAACAGTAACAGCATCGCCATCTTGAAGAACGTTTCCGTTCGCATCTTTTACAACTTTTGCACCATCATTATTTTCAGCTTCTGCTTCTTGGCCCCACTCATGAGCACATTCTGGACATACGAAAAGAACGCCATCCTCATACGTATATTCTGAATTACATTTTGGACAATTTGGTAAAGTAGCCATAAATCCATTTCCTCCGTTCATTATTTATACGTAAAAATCAAAAATGATGTTTACATCTCGATAAATAAAATTTGTATAGCATTTCTTTATAGTGCCATAGTCTCACGTTATTGACAACCCTACCTCAAATTCTCATTTTTTATTGTATTTTACAAAATTTCAATTTGTATGCCGTTTTTCTATTTGCTCTTCTACTAATTTTAAAAATCTTCGTTGTGCATTTTTATTTTTTACGAGCAATCGAACTCTTAGCTTACTTTGTAAATATGAGCGAACTTTGTAGTTCGTAATAAATAACTTTCAATACTTCTCGTCTTCATATATCATTAGAAACCATTCATACTGCTGCAAGTAACGTATGTTAACATCAATCTTTTTCGTGTGTAAACCCGTACTTAAACTAATAGATCCTATTAGAGCTTCTATTCATGCTGAAATCATTTCTCTCCCCCTGATAAACAAAAGAAGAACCTTCGCAAGATTCTTCTTTTCAAAATGAACGAGTTCCCTCTAGAACCCCCAATTATTTTCTTCAATGTAAATTTGATATTCTTCTAATTCTTCTTCACTTAACTTCTTATTATTTTCATATATCTCTTGCCACTCGAAATAATCTTCATCGAAATAAACAGCAAATTTAATTTTCACGTTTTTCTTCTCTGTATAATCATAACCAGTAAACTCTACTACGTCATAATCTTTTTCTTTCTTCACAAACTTCCAAGTTGGATTATCAGTCATAATCTCTAACGTAACCCCTTCACCACTTGAACGAACAACGTTTTTAATATTCGGTTCAGTTGGTAAAAAGGACAGCCCGAACGCAACTAACCCAAACACAATCCCGACTATAACTTGTAAACCAATCATACCAGCAATACTCACGCCACCCTTTGATTGTAAGAAATACGCCTTCTCATGATCAGACGCATCTTCTCCCTTACGAAAAACACGAACAGCATGCTTGTAATATAAACGGTTTCCTTGCCATCCAGTAAATATCATCATTCCTAATTGAAGAGCTAAATTAAATGTTACATAAATCCCATCTGGAATATCTATAAAAGGGGGTATAACTATACTAGGTATAGCCAATAACGCAAATATAATAAATAACTTATACATTTTTCGATAAGCTAACCAAAAAGTTGGGAAGAAAAAGGCTACCCAATTCCATGTATTCCCTTGCGCTGGATTTTCTACTTTACCCCACTTAAAGTCATAATAAGCTGTATTCTTTTGAACAACTTTATGTAATTCTTGTGGAGAAATCGTTTCTTGTAAAACAGTGTCCTTCACGTACATCATCCTTTTCTTATTTCTATATACATTTATTGTATATGCACAAAATGAAGGAATCTAACAAAAAGTACACATATTTCATAAAAATGAACGGAAATCGAATATATTCCGACAATTATCCGTTTCTTATTTCATTTTACTTTTAAATATATTAAAATAATCATGTATCATATCTTTAATACACTAAGTTAATTATTTTATATATTCACTAAAAAGGATGCATCAAAATCATTTTTATACATCTTTTTTAGTGAATATATACTACATTTCCTCCCTCTTAATCACATTGAAATACTATTTTATTTCTCGCACATTCCCCTTCACTTTCTCAATAATATCTTCTATACGCTCCGCTATACATTCCGGCTCCCATTCTCCCTCACCGTGCATAGCTGTATAAACTGGACAGTTCTCATCATTACTATCTACAAAAATCGGGTCTCCAAGATATGAATCTATCCCTATTACAATCCATCCTTCTTTCCAATCTCCTTCTTCATTCCCGACTAAGCTTTGTCCTTCTTCATCAAAACTATAACCAAGTTGCCCTTCTTCTATTTCTTCACTATTAAACAATTCTATCGTCATAGGTTCAGATTCATACTCTAGCTCAATTTCATTATCATCAGCACGATCTACATGTGCTAAAAGTTGTTTAATTTTATTATGGTTAATCAAGATATCTTCTCCATTCTATCTTTTAAAAATCTAATTTTATTCATAATGAGCTGCCGCAAGTAACATTTGAGCAATAAACTTCCATGAAATATTTTCTGGAAACTTCTCTCCTTGATTTATATAAACCGATTCACAAGAACCTAACCAACTATTTAATGCCTCTAAATAAGTCTCTACCTCTACATTCTCCCATTCATCTCTATTCACTTTAAAATCCTTTTGGAGGTATACAAGAAATTTTAATAAATCTTCTTTAGAATTTACGTGATCGAGGTATTCATACACATCCATACTCCGTCCCTCCCTCTATTGCATGTTATCTAAACTAACTATAATATATGACATAAGATTCTTAAAACTATTATTTGAGGTGATCGAATATGAAGAGTACAATTTGGGCAGACGATGACTATTTAAAACTAGCACCCATTAACGATGAACTAATCAAAAAAGCAGAAGAAGTACTGAACGTAAAGCTTCCAGAATCATATATAAACCTTCTAAAAGAACAAAATGGGGGAACTCTTCGTCTCGATGTTCACCCTACTTCAAAGCCAAATTCTTGGGCAGACAATCACGTTAATGTATCTGGTTTATATGGTATTTCTTTTGATGAAAATGAATCTAGTATTTTAGAGAGCCGCTATTTAATTCGAGAATGGGAAATGCCTGAGAATATCATACTTTTATCTGGTGATGGACATACATGGATTGCATTAGACTATCGAAATGTAGCTGAAAATCCTCCAGTTATATTTATCGATAATGAGTTTGAGGAAATTATTGAATTAGCACCTAACTTTGAAAGTTTCTTACAAAACTTAACTACGTATGAATATGACGAAGAATAAGCCTGGCTCTAAAAAGGAACAAGATTTTATTACAAATTTACACGCCACTTTAAAACCACTCGGCTTTAAGAAAAAAAGACATACATTTTTCAAAGCTGAAAACGGATTTTATAAGCTCATTAACATACAAAAAAGCCAGTTTGGAGATGACTTTTATATAAATATAGGAGTCCACCCTATCGGTCTCCCGCAGCTTATTACGAACCAATTACAAATAAAAGAAAACATTTCAATATTCGATTGCATTCTACAAACGAGAATAGAGCCTATACATATCAAACAGAACCAGCTATTGCATAATGTTTCACATGAAACTATCAACATTCCGAATTACCTTTCTACTATTTTCGACTGGTTTCAAACGTGGACATCTTATGAAAATTTAGTGGAAATAAATATACATTCCATTAATCCAGTACTAGCTGTCGTTCCAATATTAGAAGAAAAAGCGTTTCTACTTCTTACTTGTTTTTCTTTCTACAAATTAAAACAGTACGAACAAGCTAATCGCTACTTACAGCAATATTTACATTGCACCGTGCATCTGAATACCAAGGAAAAAGAGCCCCTATTCTTTCACGAAGTTGATATGTATATGAAAAAACTAGTAGAAAGCACAATGTAATTTCACATTGTGCTTTCTACTAGTGCTTTATATTCTTCTTGTAACTTTTTAAATTGTTCTTCATACTTTTGCATCTTTACCATATCCGTTTTCGAATTAAGGATTGGTCTTCTTCTCCCAATCACCATTATATTCTTTCCCTCTATTGCATCGTTCATATATACGTAAGGTCTGAAAAATTCACATTTCGTATATGGCAATGCTACAGATAATTTTGCATACTCTTCCACCTTAAATTGATTAGATAAACTTAACTCTCGTAAATTTTTCAATTGGATTAAAGGTTCTAACGAATCATCTTTAACCTTTAAGTTCATAAGAGTAAGTTTTTTTAAATTCTGTAATGCAGCGAGTGGTTGTAAAGTTTGTACTTTCATTGCTGTATTTATCCCACCGCCCATGTAAAAGGTATTGAGTTGCGGACACTTACTTAAAGCACTTAAATCTTCTAGCTTAGAAAAATCATCAATTAATAAGGATTTGAGTTTTTTATTATACGCGATATCCCATAACGTCTTCGCTTTTGTATTCCAGCACATATACAACTGTTGTAAATCTGATAACTTCTGAAGGCCACTTAAATCCTCTACCCGCATTTCGTAAACATATAATATATCGGGACGAGCATACGAAAGAATATGTTCAAACTGTTTTTGATTTACTGCGAAAATCCATAATTTCTTAACTTGTAAAGATGCTAGTCGTTCTATATTTTTTGTTTTCCCCTCAATCGCTAATTCTTCTAAATTAGCAGTAACATTTTCCAAGTCCTTTATAATCCTCGGCTGCTCACCAATCGGAAACATTTTATCCTCTCCTACAAAGCCCAAGTAATATTCATCTCTTCAAAAGAATCCTTACTAACTTCCAATCCTTCACTATCATCCGTTCCGATCATCGCCACTTCTTCTTTAGACAACATAATTTCCTCGTTTGGATTTTTAATTTTTCTCTCATACACGAGTTGTAAAAGCTCTATTTGCTCTTCTGTCAGCTCATATTCTTCTTCTAATCTTTCTATTGCTGATTGCAGGTCAAGTAGTGGGATTTCTAATAAAAATCCGCCATGCTCTTCCATCTCTTCAAATGAATCGATTGAATATGCACCGCTATCCTCAATCCAAAATGCTGTTGTAATGAAAGGTACAGTCTCACCTTCTACTTCTTCTAATATGTATTGAAGAGTTTCTTCTTTCGCAATATGTATCACTTCCGAAGGTGCTCCTTCAAAGTAATTTTCCGCATCAATCCACTCATCTATTCTCTCGCTATTCACATCTTGCAGACATACGATCGTGTAATTCGGATGAAACGTAATTGTCCCTTGTCCGCCTTGGCTATCTTGCATATTATAGTTAAATCCATCCCATGAACTTTCATGTGAGAAATCTGGACAATGCGCTACATTAATTGCATGGGCAATCGAATTTAAAACGCAGCCTTTCCATAATTGTTCTCTATCTATATGTAATTTATATTTACTCATCATCTTCCCCCATGCACATATTTTTTTCTATTATCTTTCCTCTACACAATACTTGTAAATACTTTTCTATCTACTACAAAATAAAAAAGACGCCTTTTTAAAAGGCGTCTTTTTATAGTTGAAAATTTACTAATAAATAAAACGAATTATTTAATAAATGAATCCCAATTGGAACGAGTAAATTCTTCGTTTTCTTATATGTGTATGCCAAACATATGCCCATACCAAAAATATATAAAATACTCCCTACTGTAAGGGGGTGCCCTAAAGTAAATATGAAAGCACTTATAGCAGCACTACTAAGTGTAGAGAAGCGCTGAGATAATTTCATAAAAAACATACCTCGAAATACAATTTCCTCCCAAATAGGCGCAAAAGTTGTGAGCACAACTACGTATAGAATGATTTCACTTGTAGTAGGTTCTATTACTATATTAGATTCATCCACACCAAGCCCATGTGGTAAAACTACATTTAATACCGCAAGATACATAAGCATTACAATCGTTGTTATTACTATCGTTACATAATGTTTAAGATTATTGAATTGTAATGATTTTATTAAATGTAAGCAGCAATTTCTTGCCGGTGCATACATTACGATAATCATACAAAACGTGAAAGGTGGAATAAGATGATCTACATACCATGGGTATAAGGAAGAATCATATAAAAGGTTCAAAAAACCAATTCCATGCATGACCCCAAAAATAATTAATAGAATGCTAATTACTTGGCGCATACTCATTTGTTCATTCTTTTCTTCATATGTAGCTAATTCCGTTTCCATTATATCCCCTCCAGTATAATTAAACCTTTTTAACCATTATATACCAAATAAAACGTAAAAAAAGACAATACCTCAACTGTATTGTCCATTTTCTTCCCTACCATTTCTCTCTACACATCTCAATTAAATGCAGTAAGTACCTCTTCGTCATATCTGCCCTTCTCCACCTTGAGAGCATTCGCTTTTCTTTTGGGTTCTGCCGTATTCTCGCTACTTCTTTTAATAAAAGCTCCCATTCTTCCGCTGAACGTTCTGACAAGTATTGCAAGCCTCTATCTTTTGAAACGATTGTTTTATGATCTAGTGTATATAAAATACGTCCCATCGTAACGACAGCTGATTCTACCCACTCTTCTATAAAAAATAAATATGGCTTCTTCGCCTTTTCACTCCAGTACTGTTCTACGTTGTATTTCATCGTATTTACTACATCATTCCATTGTATTTGCAGCGGAAGATCTTCTGCTTCTTTTCCTGTAACTGTAATGCCTTGATTTTTCAACGTCCACCATGTGACCGCATTAATGTCCCAATGACCAACATTAGCTTTACCATCTGCACAATACACGTACTCGTTCATTTCATCATTGTATTTCCCTAAGTCAGCAAGCGGAATATACATACCGTCCATTCTTTTACCTAGCATATTATCACTAAGTTTCTTATGTAGTTCCACAAGCTGCTGTTTTTCAGCTTCATTCACGGAATCATTTATCACTGTAACAAAATCAACATCGCTCGTTTCCTTATGAAATGCACCTAGTGCGATGGATCCGTAAATATATACCCCGACTATTTTTTCATCCAAAAAAATTTCTTTTAATTCTACTGTGTACCGCTCCATTAACTGCTCTACTTCCATTGGTAACGCATGCTTCACTCCATTTTTCATATCTATCCCTCCAATAAAAAAAGCCTTTGCAAATTCGCAAAGACTTCTTGTTTTATAAATATTTCTCGATTTCTTCGTAAACATCCTTCAAACGAGGATTTCCTTCTCCAACAATTTCTCCATTTACAAGAACGACCGGATAAAATAAATCTTCTTCCACTACGCGCTCTGCGAATGCTTTTTTATCCGCATCTTCTTGTTCTTCTTGGAAATCAATATACTCGAAATTAAATTTATTTTCTTGTCCTTCATATTTACGACCAATTGCCGCTTGTAACCATTCAAACGTTTCTGTTGAAGATGGCATTCCAACGCAGCTCGCACAAATTACTTTCGTCCCATACACTTGAACATTAACCATTTCTTCTCCCCCACTTCTTGTCCCAACAGTATATTCAGATGTCTTATTACATAAGCACATCATTTTACAAACTTATTCCATACCCCTATACTGAAAAAACACGATACAAAATTTCGACAATAAAACAAGAAGAGAAAAAATAGATTTTCCCCTCTATCTTGATTATAATAAAACTGATGAAAGGAGTCGATAAAAATGGAAAACCCACATATGCAAGAACAAGTATTAGAAGTATTAGATAAATTACGTCCATTCTTACTTCGCGATGGCGGAGACGTTGAATTAGTAGACATTGAAGAAGGTATCGTAAAACTACGCCTTATGGGTGCATGCGGAAGCTGCCCAAGTTCTACAATCACACTAAAAGCTGGTATCGAGCGCGCGTTACTTGAAGAAGTACCAGGCGTTATCGAAGTAGAACAAGTATTTTAATTAAAAGCGGAAGCGGCTCTTTCAGAACAGGAGGTCATTGGAGCTCCTGACGAAGAGGCGCTTTTTGCCTCACAGGAAGGCGCAAAATGGCCGACTGTTCTAGCCGCTGGAGCTGGATATTAATCTAAAAGCGGAAGCGGCTCGTTCAAAATGTGAGGGGGATGGAGCTTCTGACATAGAGGCGTTTTTGCCTCGGCGGAAGAAGCGAAGCCACCGAACATTTTAGCCGCTGGAGCTGGATATTATCTAGCGGCTTGTTCAAAGTCACTTGCTAAAAGGAGACCAAATTTGGTCTCCTTTTTTTATTCAAATCACATTTATCCGTTAACATCATAAAACAAAATTGGAAATCCCTCTCAAAAAATGCGATAATTAATACTATATAGTGAATCGTTCACACATATAAAGTAAAAAACATAGGGGGACGACAGATGCCAAAAATGGGGAACACTTTTTTAACAATTCAAGAACTAGAAAAGAAAAAAGAATATTTATTAGGCCTTTCATCCGTTATACCAACATGGAATACAAGCTATCAATTTTTATTTAAAGAAATTCAGCAAGAATTATTGGGTAAAGTAAATGAAAAACTCGAAGGGCATCAATTCGTTTTAAATATATGTGCAGATCAGCAGGTAGGGGCATAATGTATTACATAAAATTGTGGTATAAAAAAGAGACCTCCATCGGTCTCTTTTTTATACTTTTAAGATAGCCAATCTAATTTTCTAATCCCGAGCTTATCTACTGGTAAACGAAGTGAACCATAAAAATGCTTCATAAATTGCTCTGAGCGGTTCACATCGTGTAAAATGGCTTCTAAGCGATCTCTATATATGCTTTTTTGTTCTTCGTTTCCAGTTTGGTAATATCGTTCGACCGTTTCAAAATAATGAAGCGGGAACAGGAGCCTTGCAAATAATAAGCGCCAGCCAAATGAGGATAGCGAATAATTCCGTTCATAATCCGTAACAAATTGAACGATTGTTTGCTCCCAGTCTTTCTTTTTTTCTATCGTCATATGGCGGATCCATTCTGCAATATCTCGACTCGGGTGATCATACACCCAATCAAAAGGAAGTTTGAGACGCTTCGTTTGATGCCATAATAAAGGTGTGAATCGTTCTTGGCAAATTGTTGCTGCATCCGTTAGTTGCGGCGTATCATCCATTTCTGTATCGACAACATATTGAATGGCATTTTCTGCAACTCCTAAGTAATACGGGAAGGATTCAATAAACAATTGATCGAATACATCTGAAGGGTGGTTCATCACTTGTGATTGCCAAAACTTTTCTAATTGATCGAGCCTTTTTTCCCATAACGCTTTCCATTCACCAATTCGGCTTAATTGCTCAATTTCTTCTGGAAAGAATGCACCTCGTTTATGGAATATAGAAAGCTCACTTCCTAATGACATAGCATGTCGTTCTAACGTGCGCATACCTTTTAATAAGCAGTAATTTTGTTCTTCTATCTCACTTACATAGTAGCCGTGTATAGTCGGAACGAAAGTCGCTACAGTTATATCCCCTTGCTGGTTCATATAATCACTGAGCTTTTTCATCTCTACAAGTACTTCTTCCTCCATTTCTCCAATTGGAACAAGTACATAAATTTTGTTGCGAATCCAAAAGCTTTTATAGGGGCCAAGGGGGATTAATTCTTTAACATGCATGTGATAATGCTCATAAATATGCTGAATCATCGCAGTCGCCACCTATGGTTTTTCTTTATATATATGAGCTTGTGCTCGCCTTTCATTCCTATGCACATGATAAAGCAACGAAACGTATACAAATACTAAAAAGAAAAAAAGGTGATAAACATGAAAGAATCAAATCAACTACAAGAAAGAGCATTAAAACTATTACAAGAACGCGGTGTAACAATTGACGATATTGCTGAACTTGTTCATTTTCTTCAAAAAAAATATCATCCAAATTTAGAGATGTCAGAATGCCGTTACAATGTAGAACGTGTACTATCAAAACGTGAAGTACAAAACGCACTGATTACTGGTATCGAGCTTGATGTCCTTGCTGAAAAGGGAATGCTAAGTGAACCGTTACAAGATATTGTAAAACGTGACGAAGGCTTATACGGAATTGATGAAGTTATCGCACTTTCTATCGTGAATGTGTACGGCTCTATCGGTTTCACGAACTTTGGATATATTGATAAATTAAAACCTGGTATTTTAGAATACTTAAATGATAAATCAACTGGAAAGGTGCACACGTTCCTTGATGATATCGTTGGCGGAATCGCTGCCGCTGCTTCAAGCCGTTTAGCGCACCGAGCTGAGCACTCAGAATAATAGTGTTTTCTAGACCGTCAGGTTCATGCTGACGGTCTTTCATATTCCATCAGCATAAATTCTCTTCCGCGACTCAAAAAAATAGGCCCTTGCTTAAATCCGATATTTTTATATAACGTAATCGCTCTTGTATTAAATGTCGCTACGCTTAATCGAAACATTTTTGCATTAAACTCTTTCGTGGCAAACGCTATTCCAGCTTGGAAGAATTCTTTCCCCATTCCTTTCCCGGTTAACGCCGGCTTCATGCCAAGTCCGATATCAATCACATCTTCTCCACCATATAAATGAGCATCTCTTCCACCTGGTACTTGTGCATTTGCTCCAAAACAAAAATAACCGATGAAGTCTCCTTGATCATCACAACAGCCATAATACGTTCCATCTAATAGCTCTTCCATTACTTCTTTCTCGCCTGAAAAACTATATAAATTATATGGTTCCTCGTACGTCCAAGTATTTATCTCATTTGCTTCTTCCTCTGTTAATTTATGTATATCCACTTTCTCTTTCCCCCTATTATATTTCTATTAACAATATTCGATATTCATCTTATAATTCATCTTTCTCAATATATTTTTTTAATTTCTTGCTTCATTTTTATGGAAGATTTTTCTTATTATGTTACGATTAAACAGAATCATTATAAATAAGGTGGTGACAATTTGAATTACTTTTCTTATCTCTCCTCAGAAGAACGGCAAAATTTTTTCTATAAAGAACCTCTTAATTTTTCAAAAAATATAGGGAAAGAACAACTAGCTTACGCACTAGGTGCCACACTATATACTCCTGGCACGAAAGAAACGATTGCGGAAGATATAATTATAAGGAAACATGTGGATGCTATCTCAATTATTCTTTGTCTAGAGGACGCTATCAGCGATGAGGAAGTAAAACTTGCAGAGCAAAACATCGTCGTTCAAATACAGCAAATCGCTAACTTAGTCAGTGCCAACATACTAAATCAAGCAGACATCCCACTTCTTTTTATTAGAGTTCGACAGCCAAGTCAAATGAAGAAAATTGTTACTGAATTAGGTAGTGCTGTTCATTGTTTATGTGGTTTTGTCTTTCCAAAATTCACACCAATTAACGGAAAGACTTATATCGATCAGCTTGCATATATAAACGAGTTATACTCATTATCGCTATATGGCATGCCGATTTTAGAATCACCCGAAATTATGTATAAGGAAACACGGGCAGAATCATTATTACAAATAAAGGATTTACTAGATTCTTATCACGATTACATCTTAAATGTACGTATTGGTGCTACTGATTTTTCAAGTATATTTAGTATTCGGCGCAATAAATACACACCTATCTATCATATTACTGTTGTCCGTGATTGTATTTCAGACATTATTAACGTTTTCTCAAGGGCAACAAATGAATATATTATTTCAGGATGTGTATGGGAATATTTTTCTAATGATCATGAAGAAGGGCTTATTCAAGAGGTATCACTTGACCATGCAAATGGCTTAATCGGAAAGACAGTTATTCATCCATCTCATATTAAAGTTGTACAGGCAATGCACATTGTCACAATGGAAGATTATTTAGATGCGAGATTAATTTTACAAAATGCAGATACGTATAATGGAGTGCTAAAAAGCAGTTTTTCTAACAAGATGAATGAAGTAAAACCTCATTATGGCTGGGCTCGCAAAACCATTTTAAAATCTAATATTTACGGGGTGCTACATGAAAACAAACAATTCACCGATCTCCTTATTACAAACGCAAAGCAACACGTATAACGTTTTAAATAATATACAAGTTCATGTAGAAGTACGTGATAATCCATATAATTTAGCGCTAGACAATCTTTTTCAAATGGCTGCGAGAATAAATAAGAAACGTAGTTTTTTATTTGTGAGTACAATCCTTGGAAAGCATCTTCCTATTAAACCTGCAGTCTCTCTATCAAGTGGAGTTGCTCTCGCTGCAAGATATATGGAAATACTACATAATATTTCTCATCCATTTCAAAAAGAAATTTTAAATCTCATTTCATTAGAAATTAATGAAATCCCAGAGGAAGTATTTCGTTATCAATATCCTCTGCAAGAAGAAGTTTTGTTCATCGGATTTGCTGAAACAGCGACATCACTTGGTCATTCTATGTTTCAATGCTTTCAAAATGCAAAGTATGTACATACAACTAGGGAATCGATACCCCACCTAGAATCTGTCATTACATTTGAGGAAGAACATTCTCATGCAACATCACACCGTTGTTATGTAGATGAAAGCTTTTTTCAAAACAACAATCCAATTGTTCTCGTAGATGATGAGATGACAACAGGAAAAACAGCATTAAATATTATTAGATCTATTCAAAATAAATTCCCACGAGAAGAATATATAATTGCTTCTTTGTTAGACTGGCGTTCTCATACTAATAGAAAACAATTTAAACAATTAGAAGAAGAACTTCAAATTAAGGTTCATGTTATTTCTTTATTAGAAGGCAGTATTCATACAACTGGCCAACCATTAAATATTACAAAAACAGAGATTCAAATTGAAGAAACAAAACCTGATTTCAAAAAACATACCCTTACCTGCCCAAAATCACCCTATACATCAAATTATATAAAATATACTGGGCGATTTGGCATTTCAGCATATGAACAAAAGCACATTCATTCTTTCGCCCAAGAAGCAGGAAAAACTTTAAAAAGAGAAAGAATGGGAAAACGAACACTCTGTCTCGGAACGGGTGAATTTATGTATATCCCAATGAAAATTGCTGCTGAAATGGGTGAAAATATTTTATATCAATCTACAACGAGAAGCCCTATCCATCCTGTTTCAAATGATGTGAACTATGCCATTCATAATCATTTCTCATATCCAAGTCCTGAAGATTCTACTATTACAAATTACTTTTATAATATTTCACCTCATGATTACGATGAAGTATTTGTTTTTATTGAGCGTGATTTAGGAGAAGAAGCCCTGTTTCCTCTTCTACAGCAGTTACAAACAGTTATTCCTTTTATTCATATCGTCTCATTTTCAAATAGCATAGAAAAGGAAGGTTGATAATTATGGTAAAAGTAAATTCTCATATTAGTAGTTACAATCCAAATGATGCTATTTTTCTATTAAAAGATATTAGTGATTTAATGAAAGAAAGTTCCACGGAAACTAGAGAACAAGCAATTCAAGCTGGCACACATTATTCCGAAATGTTACCAATGGAATATAAACCCTCTAAAGCGTATATGGATTTATTCTTTTCTTCCCTGCAACAATACAAACACAAACTAGCCATCGCTGTTGGAGTTGTCGCCGAACAGATTATACAAACTAAAGGAACTAACCTTGTCCTCGTTTCATTAGCTCGTGCTGGTACACCTATTGGCATTCTTATCAAACGCTACATACGCTATCAATACAACCTTGATGTACCTCACTATTGTATTTCTATTGTTCGCGGACGCGGTATTGATGAAAATGCACTCCATTATATTTTGGAACATCACCCTAAAGAAACAATTCAATTCATTGATGGGTGGACTGGAAAAGGTGCAATAAAAAAAGAATTAGAATATGCAGTACACACATTTAACAAACGAAATAATACACACATTTCTCATTGTATGGCTGTACTTGCTGATCCCGGTTACTGTACTTCAATTTACGGTACACGTGAAGATTTTCTTATTCCTAGCGCTTGCTTAAATGCAACAGTCTCTGGACTAATTAGCCGCACTATACTAAATGACACCTATATCGGTCCAAATGATTTTCATGGTGTTAAATATTATAAAGAGCTAGAGCAAGAAGACTTATCAAATTTCTTCGTTGATGAGGTAACAGATTTATTCCCTTCTGTTCATTCTCATATAGATAATCAATTACGTTATATTACTTCAACTTACACTGATCCCTCTTGGCAAGGATTAAAAGATATACAGTCTATCCAAAATCACTTTGAAATTGACGATATTAACTTAATTAAACCAGGAATCGGTGAAACAACTCGCGTATTACTCCGGAGAATACCGTGGAAAATTTTAATACGTAAGCAAAACAATCCCGATTTAAAGCATATTTTACTTCTTGCTAAAGAAAAGAATGTCCCTATTGAAATCTATGAGAATATGGCTTATTCATGTTGCGGGCTCATTAAGCCTCTTAAGAGGGAAACGATATGATTTTCGCCAGTGATCTTGATCAGACGCTTATTTATTCCCGGAAATCGTTTCGTGCCCCTATAGAAGATGAATCAATTCAACTCATTGAAACTTTAGATGGGAAAGAAATTTCTTTCATATCACATAAAACCATTTCACTACTAAAAAAATTGCAACTGCACTCACATTTCATCCCAGTTACAACAAGAACTATTGAGCAGTTTCAGCGTATTTCTTTATTCCAAGACGAAATCATTCCCGAATACGCCATTACAAGTAACGGCGGTAATATTCTTCATAACGGTAAACAAGATGGTACTTGGAACAGGATAGTAAAAGAAAGACTATCGTTTGAATGTATAGAGGGAAACGACATACTAAAGGAATTTGGACAAATAGCTCATAAAGATTGGGTTATATCACAAAAAACAGCTGATGATCTATTCCATTATTGCATTATTAAACGGGAGAACATTCCTTATGATGAATTATCATCCTTCACTTCCTGGTTAGACAAACAAGGCTGGAATCATTCACTTCAAGATAGAAAGCTATACTTTGTACCAAAACCAATTAACAAATGGGACGCCGTGCAATATATAAAAGAAATTTTGCAAATAGATACGATTATTACAGCTGGGGATTCTTTACTTGATTTATGCATGCTTGAAAAGGCGAACCATGCCTTCGCACCACTTCATGGTGAGTTAGGGGCAATGTATGATAACTTACAACCTCATATTTTAAAAACAGACGCAATCGGCATATATGCCGCAGAAGAAATCGTAAATAAATCACTTCAAATTATTCACAGTTCATTACCTACCTCATGATCATAATATGCACAATTGCATACGCACCACAATTAAACAAATGGTACAATCTATTTGAATCGCTGTTGCTACACTTCTTGATTAAAGAAAAGGCGTTAACACGGAAATTAGCGTCTTATCAACCTCAAGCAATTGGCACATTTTGTCATCTTAAAAGACACTCCACGAGTGTCTTTTTTTCTATATCCAACAAGGACTTACTCATTTCAAAGTATAAATACATAAAATAATGTAAATCATTACACGCATGAATCACTTTCTAAAAGTTATAAAGTAGATTCAAAATAAAAAAGCACTCTTAACTAGAGTGCTTTTTACTTTCAAACAAGGAGGCTACATATATGGATAGTACTCTCGTATTTAACTTCGGCATTGGTATTGTCATTATTTTATTTGTCTTTTTTGTACTTTGTATGAGCGGGGTATAAAAAGGCGATTTTCGGGCGTCTTTTTATACATACATATGTATTACTTGACTTCTATAAAGGTAGTAACCATAATAGTTACAGATATACAAATAACTATTCACATATCCACAAATAGGAGGAAGAAAAATGAAACATGTAATCGTTTATGCACACCCGAATACAGAAAGCTTCAACCATGCGATTTTAGAAACGGTAAAAAGTGAATTAGAAGGAAAAGGTCACGAAGTACGCGTTCGCGATCTATACGAATTAAACTTTAATCCAGTATTAGGCGCTTCCGATTTCATCTCATTTTCTAAAGGAAATACACCAGAAGATATTAAAGAAGAACAAGAACATATCTCTTGGGCTGACAGCATTACATTTATTTATCCAGTTTGGTGGGCGGGACTTCCTGCTATTTTAAAAGGATACGTTGACCGTGTGTTTAGCCATGGATTTGCTTATGCTTACGGTGAAAACGGCATTGAAAAGTTATTAAGCGGTAAAAAAGGATTGTTATTATCTACAATGGGTAATACGAAAGAGGCATACACAGCAGGCGGCATGTTTGATGCAATGAAGAAAACAGCGGATGTTGGTATTTTTGAATTTACAGGCATTGAAACAATTGAGCATACATTCTATACAAGTGTTCCTTCTGTGGATAACAGTGTGCGTAAACAATATCTTGAAGAGGTTAAAGACGTTGTGAATCGTGCGTTCTAATAAAATTATATTAGTGATTTTCTAAATATATCAGCGCAACTCAGATTATATCAGCGATTTTCTAAATATATCGGCGCAACTCAGATTATATCGGCGATTTTTCAAATATATCGACTTACCGACAAAAATCGACACTAGTCACAACTGAATGTTAGCCCACACCAATCGGACTGCCCGCAAATATTAGAAAAAAAGCTGTTCCAAAGTTTGGAACAGCTTTCTTCATTACATCTTCTCAATCCACTCCGTCAAGTTATGCACAACTTGCGTTGGTTGTACTTCGTATTCTGTTAACTTCTCCACAGTTGTGACTCCAGTGTGGACAAGAAGGGTATGCATGCCAGCATTTATTCCTGCTAAAATGTCTGTATCGTAGTTATCCCCAACCATTAATGCTTCATTTTTTTCTATGCCAAGTACTTTTAAAGCTTGTTCCATAATGATTGATTCTGGTTTTCCGATAAAGATTGGATCCACACCTGTTGATACTGCTACAACTGATGTTAATGAGCCGTTACCTGGTAATAATCCGCGCTCAGTCGGGATGGCAATATCCCCATTTGTAGAAATAAACGTTGCGCCGTTACGCACAGCAAGACACGCTTTTGCTAACTTTTCATATGTGATGTCACGATCTAAACCAACAACAACGAAATCAGGATTTTCATCCACAAGTTCAAATCCTTTTTCCACAAGTGCATCGTGTAAGCCTTCTTCACCAATCATATATACAGTTGCGTCTTGTTTACGTTCATAAATGAAGTTCGCAGTCGCCATACTCGTTGTGAATACTTGCTCTGCTTTCGCTGGAATATCGAAACGAACAAGTTTTTCTGCCACTTGTTCTGGTTTACGCGTTGAGTTATTCGTAACGAATAAATAAGGAATGCCGCGCTCTCCTAATGCTTTTACGAAGTCGCTTGCCTCTTCAATTTGTTCTTCCCCGCGATACATCGTACCGTCTAAGTCAATTAAGTAACCTTTATACATCGATTATGTCTCTCCTTCTATGCTAACGTTCTCACCTTATCATACCACTCTTATATTACCCGCTTTTTCCAAAGAAAAAAACGCTTTACCTAAAAGCGCCCCATAACGTTCATTTTTTCTCTTTTACTTGGTAAGAACAACTACAATCGCCCTCACACATATTTGCTAACGTCTTTACATCTGCTCCTGCAAATAAACGCTTATACATCTCTTTTTCATCTTCACATACTTGCGGGAATCTCTCTGCAATTTCCTTTAACGGACAGTTTTGTTTTTCAATTACGAAAGAATTCTCTCCATCTCTCTTTATTTGAACCATATAACCGTTTTTCTCTTGCATAGCTGCTATCTCTTGCACTTTATATGCTAAATTCTTTTGATTACTCACTCTCTTTTGTAACTGTTCTTCCATTCGCTTCGTTCTCTCTTTTAAAACGTAACGAAGTATTTTTTCATCACCCATTCGAGCTAAATCTTCTAGCATATCAATCGCAAATTGCTTATACTCTTTCGGGAATGTATCTTCTCCCTTTTCACTTAATCCATACAAATAAGTTGGTCTTCCGACATGTTGCCTTACCATCTTAGAATAAATGAGTCCGTCTTTCTCAAGATTACTTAAATGTCTTCGGATCGCCATTTCTGTAATCTCTAAAACGTCAGCTAGTTCAGCTACCGTGTGCTCTCCCTTTACTTTCAACAATTGTACAATTTCGTCTTTCGTCGTACGTGCTTCCCCCATACTTCACCCTTCTCCCTTTTCTTTCTCACATACAATATAAGATCCCCAAAAGGCATTCTCTGGGGATCTTATAAGCATAATTATTCTGGTACAAATGCAGATACAGGTCCTAATTCCTTTTCTAAATAACTGCGAATATTTGCTGGGTATTTCTCTACCACTGCAATATGTTTTTGAATCGTCTTATATAATTCATCATGATTCATTTGAATATAGTCTTGCGTAAGCATTTTTCGAAGAAGGATAATTTCTTTCATCCCTTGTCCATCTTCTTCACTTATCACTCGCTCGTCCATTAAAATATCAATAATATCTTCATAGCTTCCTGGATCGCGCATAATAAATCCATCAATCATCGCATTCCCGGCATCTAATACACAATCAATAATAAGATGGGCTATGCGCTCTAATGCGTAAAATTCAAACTCGGTTTCATATATCTTTTTCTCTTGAAATGTACTTGTTGCTCGTTCTAAACATACTAGCATTTGTTCTATTTTCTTTCTGTCTACAAAATACATGAATGTCACCTACCTGGAAATTAAAGCATTTACATTTTAATTGTAACGCTTTCTTCTGAAAAAATCGACAATTTTTCGAATTCACCTTTTCTCCGTTATTTGTTATAGTTATATTTGTATGATTTTTGAAATTGGAGGAATGGAATCTTGGAACGTGAACTCGCACTAGAAATTGTCCGTGTAACAGAAGCAGCAGCCTTAGCATCCGCACAGTGGATGGGCCGCGGAAAGAAAAATGAAGCAGATGATGCAGCAACTACAGCAATGCGTGATATGTTCGATTCAGTAAACATGGCAGGTACAGTTGTAATTGGTGAAGGAGAACTTGATGAAGCACCGATGCTGTATATTGGTGAAGAACTAGGAACAGGTAACGGTCCAGAAGTAGACATCGCCGTTGACCCATTAGAAGGTACAAACATCGTTGCAAAAGGTCTTGCAAATGCAATGGCAGTTATTGCAATCGCAGACAAAGGGAACCTTCTTCATGCTCCTGATATGTACATGGAAAAAATCGCGGTTGGTCCAAAAGCAGCTGGTAAAATTAGCTTAGATGATCCAATTGAAAAAACAATTGAAATTGTAGCAGAAGCTAACAATAAAAAGATTCGCGATCTAACAGTTATCGTTCAAGAACGTGAACGTCATCAAGATATTATTGACCGTGTTCGTGCAAAAGGTGCACGCGTAAAATTATTTGGTGACGGTGATGTTGGTGCGTCAATCGCAACAGCACTACCTGGAACGGGTATCGACTTATTCGTAGGTATTGGCGGAGCTCCAGAAGGTGTTATTTCTGCAGCAGCATTAAAATGCCTTGAAGGTGAAATGCAAGCTCGTTTAGTTCCAATGAACGAAGAAGAAGAAGCTCGTTGTCGTGAAATGGGATTAGAAGATCCTCGTCAACTTCTTATGTTAGATGACTTAGTATCTGGGGATGATGCAATCTTCTCAGCAACTGGTGTATCTGCTGGTGAGTTATTAGACGGTGTTAAATTCCTTGGTGGAGATTTAGCTGAAACATATTCTATCGTAATGCGTTACAAAACAAGAACAGTACGATTCATTAAAACGCATCACCATTTAGATCATAAGCCACACTTAAACTTAGATATTTAATAAAGGAGCCATGTGTATGGAAGAACGTTTCTTTCTGTACGACGATACTGTCGCTACAAAAACGCGTTTCGTTAGCTTTATGGGAGAAAATGAGCGTCACGATTTAGCGCTTTTATACTCTGATCGTCATTACGGTAAAACAATTGTCCTTGATATGCAGCGCAATAAATTTGCAATCATCGGCGCTGACGATTTAAACGAACCAGGCTACTTAGAGCACGCATTTTCTATGACTGAAGAAATTGCAGAAGAACTACGCTCATTTTTATTTGAACTTATATAATTTATCTTAGGCACCAGCTGTTTTAGCTGGTGTTTTTTCATTGTAAGTATTTTTAATTTTCAAACTAATATGTTATAATTAAGAATAAATCTATTTGGATAGAAAGGACGTTATCTACGTATGCCAACATTTACTTTGTAATGGACCAGCAATTGGATAGCATTACTCTCAAAAAAGCACCACGCTTTTTCAAGGGAGTAGTCTGCCCATTCCCATTACAAAGGAACGTAACGCATCTGTAGTATGATGTTTACGGAGGTTCCTAAGGGAACCTCCTTTTATTTTTGTCTTTTTCTCATGTCTTCATACTACAAGACATCCAAATAGCTGTATTACGTTCCTTTGCCACTACTATAAGAGGTGAAGGAAAATGCAGAAAGTACAACTTTCTTGGAGTTTATATGAAAATGAACAAAACACAATCGAAAAGTATTGTAAAAATTGCAGACGCACTACCCTATTTACCGACACAAATATTCGTAGGCATAACGCCAATGGAAAAAACATATATCGCTTTGCCATTTATAAATGTCCGAAAGATCATACGTGGAATCAAAAACTTCGTATTTATAAATCATTTACTGATCATGTGGAAACAGTCGATATGCCTCAGCAAGATCAAACGGAAACAACTACTACCATTTCCATTACACAGCATAAAGAAAGTGGCGTAGCTGAAATTACAATTGTATTAGATATCGTTTTCGGTTCCCACCGAATGGATAAAGCCTTATCCACATATATTTCCGACTGGAGCCGTACACGCATTGTGGATAAAATTAAAAACGGAGATATTCAATTGAACGGACAACAAATGAAACCAAATACAATACTATCTGAAGGAGATTATATCTCGATTTGTTTATAATGCAAAAAATCCTCTTACAATCGTAAGAGGATTTTTTTATTTCTTCATTTTTCGTAATACGAAGTGTGCGCAACCGAAGTTACAGTACTCGTATAAATACTCCGTTAACGTACTAATTTTCGTATCATATGTCGCACGCTGGTTACTATCATCAAAGAATCCGCGCAGTCTAAGTTGCTCATATCCCCAGTCTCCAACGATATAATCATATTTATTTAAAATTTCTGCATAGCGCTCTTTAAATGCTTCTTCACTAAAACCGTCACGAAAGTTTTTAATTACTTCGTACTGCACATTATTAATGCTCACCGTAGCATGAATCTCTTGCTTTTGCTCCATCATTAACTTCCTCTCTAAGCATTCTTCTTTTTATCGTATCACAAAGCATAACAACCAACAATTTCAAATACAAAAAATTGCAAATTAGTACATGCTATGGAGAAGGAGGTGATACATCGTGAAAAAACAAATTTTACTTTCCCTTCTCACTATTTCCTTATTTGCAGGCTGCCAATCAGCGAACAAAGCTGAAATGGAACGTGAAGAAGGAAGCCGTGTTCTTGTTTCCAATAAAAACGACATGTATCATACGGAAAATACAAATACACGGCTCACAAGGGTCGGCTATTCATCTAAACAAAAGCATGAAGTATCTAACAAACAAGTAGGAGCCATTAACCGTGAGAAAGTTGCTGAAATGATTACAAGTATGACAGTCAAACTTCCTGACGTTACAAACGCCGCTACGCTCGTTACCGATGATGAAGTATTTGTTGTATACCGTGCAAACACAACGGATCCAAAACTCGTAGCAGATCAAGTATATAGAGCTGCTTTGTCCATCGTCCCTCGCTATTATAAAGGATATGTATCAACAGACCAAAAGTTGATTTCCCAAATTCAAGGTCTTCAATCTGGTGCATTAAATGATACAGAATATACGCAAAGCCTCGATATGCTAAAACGTGAAATGAGTAAAAATCCTCATTTGAACAATACGGGAGATCAGACTTTGAATGATATGATTAAAAAGTAAAACAGGTGGAGAAAATCTCCACCTGTTTTACTTTTTAATTTTTATTACGATCCGCATAAACCTCCATCGCATCACACATAAATTGCGCTAACCCCTCACCAAACTTATCGATATTTTTCGTGAAGCGCTCATCAGCGACGTACATTTGACCGAGTCCTTTAAAAGCATCTAATGAATATGCACCGAAGTTTTGCAAGTAATCGTACCACACTCCAATTGCTTCTTGTGCCTCTTTAGAATCTGGTGCTCCGTGTCTAAGCGCTGCTAACTTTCTATAAATAGCATTAAACTCCTCTTGGTTCTCTTTTGACATACCTTTTGCATATTCATTTGCTTTATCTACAGCTGCGTCTCCCCATTTTTCACGTGCTTCTTCTTCATATGGGTTATGGCTGAAATCGAATCCTTCAAATTTCTCTTTGTTCGTCATTTCAATCTCTCCTTTTGTATGCTGAATTGTTTTATCAATCGTCGCAATCACCTTATCTAATCTGGCACGCTTTTCAAGAAGCATTTTCTTATGAAGCTCTAGTGCCTCTTCGCGATCAAATGATGGACTCATGATAATCTCTTTAATTTTTTTCAAAGGGAAGCCAAGCTCTTTAAAAAACAAAATTTGCTGCAATGTCTCTAAATTTTCATTGGAATACAGACGATATCCAGACTCTGTCGTCTCGTCTGGGGTTAACAACCCAATTTCATCGTAATGATGCAGTGTGCGCACACTAATTCCAACTAAATCAGCTACTTCTTTTACTCTCATTGTCATTTGTATCTCCCCCTTAGTACATACGATAAAGTATGACGCAACGTTAGAGTCAATAAGTAAATTCATTTTATCTTAAAAAGTTTCATCTCTCCTATATTTGATGCATAATAGTTATGTACATATATTAGAAAGCGGTGAAAGTATGGTTTCAAATACTGTAATTGCCAGCATCATCTTTCAACTCATTGTCTCGATTCTGGTCCCAATTATTGTACTCGTTTATTTCCGTAAAAAATATAATATGAATTGGAAAGTAGTCGGCATTGGTGTTCTTATCTTTATCGGATTTACCCAAATTCTTGAAACACCATTCCACCTATTTATGCGCGGTAATCCAACAATCGCTCCATTTTTAGAAAATCCGTTTGTCTTCGCAATTTATGGCGGATTGACTGCTGGTATTTTTGAAGAATTAGGACGCTTCGTTGCCTTCTTCTTCTTACTAAAAAAATATCTAGAATATAAAGATGGCTTCGCTTATGGAATTGGTCACGGCGGAATTGAATCTATTTTAATTGGCGGTTTTTCTGCATTACAAGCATTAATCTTTGCTAATTCTATTAACGATGGTAGCTTCGCTCGACTGATTGAACAAAAACCCGAGCTGAGCATTTTACAGGACATGTTAATTCAGCAACCTGCCTACTTATACTTCCTTGGTAGCTTAGAAAGAATTATGGCACTCGTGCTTCAAATTGCCTTTACAATGCTTGTTTTATACGCAGTAAAACAGAAGAAATATATCTTCCTAGTATACGCTATACTATTCCACGCATTTGTAGACTTTTTCGCGGCACTTTACCAAACAAAAACAATCAATATCTTCGTTGCAGAAGGAATTACACTTCTTTGTACAATTGGCGCTGTCGTTCTTATTCGCAAAATGAAAGAGAAATTAATGAGTGTACCGGAGTAAAAAATAAACCACCGATTGGTGGTTTATTTTTTATGGATTGTCGCAATGTTGATAGCTTTTTCCTTCTTGCAGCTCCCTCTTTGTTTCTGCATCTATAACGATATATTTATGAAACTCTTCTACTTCATTTTGAGAAAAGGAAGCAAAAAAATAAACTTGGCGATCAGGATGAACAAAAAAATCTTGAAGCATCACACTACTCCGACAACCCACGGCTGTTTTTTGTAGGAAAGAAAATTCTTCATCGGGCACTTCTTTAAATAAGATTTTTTTTCGAACACTATATGCTGCATTATTGTATTCTTTATAGATTTTCTTATCTAACTGTTTATAAAAAATATCCTCACTCACAAATGACTTATTTCGATTGCTTGGATAATTTACTTTTTGATTCGACTCTGCATAAGTTGTGGACAAGTGTATAAAAAAACAAAGACTAACTACAATACATATCATTTTATTCATGATTGCACCTCAAATGTTCATTATCCACATTACTTTTCCACATATTTAAATCCATATGCCGTTTTACAAGAAAAAGGAATTATTTCCACATTTGTCGAAGTATATAGCGTCAACTTGAAAGATGGGGATGAATTATGAAGAAAATTATTGTAATACGACATTGTTCAGCAACTGGGCAAAAACGTGATGCTGAATTAACGACCGATGGAAAAGACCAAGCAAATACCCTTGCTACATTCCTCTTAGAAAATCATCTACAAATCGATCATATTATTTCAAGCCCATTTGTCCGAGCTATCGATTCCATTCGGCCCTATGCGCTCCAAGCTAACTTATCTATCCAAGAAGATGAACGATTAACTGAACGCATATTGAGCAACGTTCCAATGGATGATTGGATGCAAAAACTAGAATCTACTTTTACAAATATAGATATTGCCTTTTCAGGCGGAGAGTCAACAAAACAAGCAACAGACCGTGCCATATCGCTTATTCAAGACGTTTTACAATTAAACCATACAACAACACTACTTGTTACACATGGCAATTTACTTACGCTCATTTTAAAGCATTTTGATCATACGATTGGCTTTAATGAATGGAGAACTTTAACGAATCCTGATATTTACGAAATTACAATCGACGAACAATGTATCATAAAACGCTTATGGGAAGCATCATCTAAGTAATATCCCTTTCCAAAACATTCAGTTGACGCCACGAGAAGAAACTGTACTAATAATAGAAAGGGGTATCACTCCATATGTACGAAGATGTACTTGCTCTACTACATAAAACAAATGTTTCTTATGAAAAATTTGAACACGAACCAGTACTCGATTATGAGACAGATAGGATTGTACGTGAGAGACTCGGCTTACAAGGCACTCCAAGTAAAAGCTTATTTTTAAAATCAAAGTCTGGAGATTATTACGTATTTTTTACGTTAGAGGGCACAAGGCTCAACCGGGGAGAGATGAAAGAACTAACAGGAGAACGCTTATCTCTCTGTTCTCCTGATGAACTGCGAGACAAAACTGGTTGTACGCCGGGATGTGTGGCTCCTTTCGGATATTCACACGATGTAACAATTATTGTGGATAACGCTATTTATACGTACGATAAAATTTTAATTACACCTGGTGTACCTGAATTTACAATTGAATTATCCACAGAAGAATTAAAAAAGATTTTATTAACATGTCCAAATACCGTTTTAGAGTATAAACAAAAAGAGAGCTAATCGTTAGCTCTCTTTTTTCATTATTTAGCTTCTGCTGTTTTTTCTTTTGCAGAACGTACTTGCTCATCCGCATGGTAAGAAGAACGCACAAGTGGGCCAGCTTCACAGTGGCTAAATCCTTTGCTAAGTGCAATTTCTTTAAGCTCTGCAAATTCTGCTGGTGGGTAATATTTAAGAACTGGTAAGTGCTTCTTAGATGGTTGTAGGTATTGCCCAAGAGTTAAAATATCCACATTGTTTGCACGTAAGTCATCCATTGCTTCAATTAAATCTTCTCTCGTTTCACCTAAGCCCACCATAATGCTCGATTTAGTTGGAATATCAGGCTGCATTTCTTTCGCTCGACGTAAAAACTCTAATGAACGTTCATATTTTGCTCTAGCGCGAACTCGGTCAGATAATCGACGTACTGTTTCAATGTTATGGTTTAAAATATCTGGTTTTGCATCCATTAACATTTTTAAGTTTTCTTCTACTCCACCCATATCAGATGGTAATACTTCGATTGACGTAAATGGATTTTTACGACGTACAGCGCGTACTGTTTCAGCAAAAACAGCTGCTCCGCCGTCTTTTAAATCATCACGTGCAACCGCTGTTATAACAACGTGCTTTAAGCCCATTTGTACTACTGAATCTGCCACGCGTTCTGGTTCTTGTAAATCAAGCTCAGTTGGTAAGCCTGTTTTAACCGCACAAAAACGACAAGCACGTGTACAAACCGCACCTAAAATCATAAATGTTGCTGTTTTTCTTACAGCCCAGCATTCATGAATATTCGGACATTTTGCTTCCTCACAAACGGTATGAAGATTTTTAGAACGCATCATTTTCTTTAAGCCTGTATAGTTTTCATTCGTGTTTAACTTAATTTTCAACCATTCGGGCTTGCGCTTATATTCTGTTTGTTTTGTCATGGTTATCAACTCCGCACAATATGAAATAGTTTACCGTGTTCGCTTCTTTCAATGTAACATATCTATTCTAACGTATGAAAGCGATTTGCTCAAATGAAGATTCTAAGATTTTTTCCAATCGTTCCCTATAATGAAATACTCCGTATATCCCACACTAAAAAGAGTGATGTTGTGAAAGGAGTCTATTTCATGCTTCGAAAAATTTCTCTTTTGCTTTCTATTTGTTTTCTTCTCCACCAAAACATCGCTTACGGTGAAGATAATCAGCAAAGCATATACGAAAAGCGCATGGCACTATATAAAGAAACCGAGCAGTCTTCAGGCATTCCATGGTATTACTTAGCTGCAATGGATCAATATGAAAGAAATATACGGAGCGTAAGAAAAGATATTCCGAAAAAACCAGATGCCATCATTTCCCTTTATTTCAAACCAGAAATATGGGCTGGACCTATTAATAGTAACGATACTCTTCCCCATACAATTTCTCTATTTGGCGGAATAGGTTTAGATGGTGACAAAGATGGATTTGCAAATGCAAATAGCGACCGTGATCTTCTGCATACCGCAGCGACTATTTTAAGGAAACAAGGAACATCAGAAGACCGTATTAAAATTATGCTCTGGGAATATTATAGACGTGCCAAAACAGTTGATTTAATTAGCGAATACGCCCAAATTTATAAACATTATGGACGTATTAATTTAGAAGGAAATGCTTTTCCTCTTCCGATCCGTAGTGACCATAGCTACCGTAGTACTTTCGGTGCTGGAAGAAGTTTTGGCGGCAGAAGGATTCATGAAGGAACCGATATTTTTGCCGGATATGGCGTGCCAGTAAGATCGACTTGCTATGGCATTATTGAAACGAAAGGTTGGAACCGCCTTGGTGGATGGCGCATCGGTATTCGCGACCTTCATAACAATTACCATTATTACGCTCATTTAGGCGGGTTTTCAAAAGAAATACAGCTTGGACAAATTGTTGAGCCAGGAAAAGTACTGGGATTTGTTGGTAGCACTGGTTATGGACCTCCTGGTACAGCTGGAAAATTTCCGCCCCACTTACATTTTGGCATGTATAAAGACAATGGCTATACAGAATGGGCCTTCGATCCATACATGCATTTAAGCCTTTGGGAGCGCAAAGAACGAGCAAATACAAAACGATAACCGTAGCTGCATTGCTACGGTTATTTTTTATCCAGTAAAAGCCTGACTGAACCGAGTTTCACTTTATATGCGACTAACTATCTGTTTTCTTTTTATCAGGTACAGCAACACTTCCGCTTCCATAATACGTAGGCACTTCCCCTTGAACGATACGCGTCGCAATCGGAACATTTTGTTTCACCTTTATCTCTTTCGTATGAAATGGAATAATCACTTGCAATGTTACTTCCATTTCCATAACAATTTGAATCGCTGTAGTATTAATCCCATGCGGCTCAATTTTTTGTTTAATATCTGTATTCACATGTCCAACTGGCGTGAAATGAATCGGAATATCTGGTCCTATATTACCAAGAAGTGCATTATCAGTTACACGCCCAAAAGGAACTGCCATAGTCGCCCCGTTTTTTTCAGAAATACCTAGCTCCTTCAACTTCCCTTGTTCTACTTGCTGCAAATATTTTTCTATGTACGTGGTCGTTGATGTTACGATTTCATTTACTTGCTTTGTATTTAAATTAATTGTGGATACTTTTCCGTTTTTATCATTCTGTACTTTCATTAATGAATCTACATCGAATCCTTCATTAATTCGATCCTTTACTGCCTTCGTCATAATTGCCGTCGCCATTTTATGTGTCTCTACTTCCCCATATTTAATTAAGGTCGGCTGAATATTATTATTCACAATCCACAACCCTTGCGTAAGTAATATAACAAAAAGAATAAACGACATAAGCAGTATATACCGAAAGGCAATAGGTCCCCTTCGAAACCGCGAGTTTTTCGAGCGAAATATACTCATAAAAAAACCTCCTTCTTATATCATTTCTATGCAAGAAGGAGGGACGATATATGCTTATCTCATTTTTAATAATGCTTCTTTTCCAATCGTACCTGCTGGAATGCCTAATGCTTCAGCTCCAGTCGTTACCGATTCTAGTGGCGCTTCAAGAAGTTGTTCAATCGTTCTTACACCAACCGCACGGCCAGCAATAATTCCGCGATCACCTAACTTCTCATTTAAAAGACCTACATCTAATGCACCACACATAATATATCCTTTATCGCTCATTACAGCTAGCAAATTCGTCTTTGGAAGTTTCACGCTAACTGCAATAAACGTATAATTATCAATTATAATTGGCTCCACATTAACCATAGTTCACACTCCTCTCTTTCTTATCTGTATGACAAGAGAAAAATGAGTGTTACAAGTTAACTAGCCTATAGTTTAACGGAAGATGTATAAGTTATTAACATATCTGTTAACACATCTCTAAGTAGTTCTGGCATATAATATTGTTTGTCAGAAAGTGTGGATAGCTCTGGGTATAAGTAGCCAAATGTAAACATATCAATCGTTCCTACTGTATATATACGATCTAATTCCAGCGATTCCCCGTTAATTAATACATCTTCGAGTAAAATTTTATTCCCAGGAATCGTATCTGGAATGACTTCTACACCAGCGTAAATCATTTTCCCCATCACTTTTCCCCGAAATCCGAATCCTTTCACCTCAAGATTCTCCATATTCGGCTTACGTGCTTTCAAAATAACTTCTCTTAATATCTTTCCTGGAACTTTCAAAGCACACGGATTAATTGGATGTGGACAAATTCTGTGAATATCTCCGCGCGTTACAACACCCTCTTCTAACCCTTCAAGAAGTACACCAGCGTTCACCATGCCAATCTCTGCATTGCACCATGTTTTCAGCGCACTTGCTAACATGTGAGAAAACGGCGTCTCCTGAAACCAATCAACCGGTAATGACTCTTTTAAATGAACGACAGACTCTGCCATTATATGCTCACTTTCTTCCTGCAGTATTTCAATTGTGGATAACGGCTCGCTATAAGCACCTAACCGTTCCGTCTTAATCGCTCTACCGTCTTTTTTCAGCAATTTCTTCGTCTCTATATCCACAGTAAGCTGCACGTGACCAACGTAACGTCCCCACTTTTCACAACAACAAAGTAAAGTATTATTCAGTAGAATACCACGCTCAAATAAATGATGCGTATGTGCTCCTAAAATAACATCTATATCATAATGCTCTGCCATATACTCATCCATACTTTTTCCAAGGTGAGAAAGGACAACCGTAATATGAGCCTCATCTTTCACTTCTTCTAAAATAGACTCTAAATGAATAATGGGATCTCCAATATGCCAATCGAGCATCTGATAAAACTCTGGATAAGCTACCGTTAATCCGATAAAAGCAATGGTAATCCCATCCGTCGTTGTATGCAATTTATAAGGCCTTGCCCATGACGGACGTACCCCTTCTTTTTCAAATAAATTTGCGACAAGTATTTCAAATCCAGCATCATCATAGAGCCGATTCAAATGCTCCTTCGCTAACGTAATTCCTTCATTATTTCCGATCGTTACATAATCATATAACGCCTCATTTAAAAGCCTCGTATTCCCAAGTCCATTCGTCGCTTCCGAAATACTATGAAAACGATCCACATGATCGCCGATATCAACCGTCAAAACAGTCTCTCCCGCTTCCTGTCTTCGCTTTTTCTCCCCTAGAACAAACCGAGAAATTTGCGGCCAATTTTCAAAATGACTATGTATATCGTTTGTATGATAAAGGTGGATGATTGTTTCTTTATTTGTATTCAGAGAAAAAACCTCCTCTCAGTTCCTTACTGCCATTTACGCTATGCGCACACAATAATCCTGTAAATACTTTTCGTCTTTTCTTGCTATTTTACATTGTACTCGCATTGTGAGAAAAAGCAAAAGATTGTCCTTTTTATACGAGAAACTTTATTTTTGCCAGTGTGGAGATTAGTTGGTAGAGCGGGGATTTGTCAGAAAGTTAGCCGTGGGGATTTTCCCATAAGTTCTTTGCTGCATTTGTCATTATTTTAATCTAAATTACTTCCAGTCGCCCTCTTTATGTATAAATGCTCCTTTCCTGTTTGAAGGGTGCGGGGTATTCGTTCCTCTTGCTATGTCGTAATTTGTTGATAAGTCGATATCCCTTGTCGAATCGTCGATATATTGAAATAATCGCTGATATATTCCGAGTTATGGTCGATATATTTGAAAAATCGCTGATATATTTAACTGAACACCCACCCGGGTATCCTCTCCCAAGCCAAGACAAATCCGCAAAACAAAAAAGCGCCCTGCTGTGCAGGGCGCTTTCTTCATGCATATATTATCCAGCTTTGCCTCCTAGCCCCTCATGTCTAAGAACCTTCCGCACGAGAAGATAAAAAGCATCTTCTGTGCGAAAGAACCTTAGCCAACGGGTCTGAACAGTCGGCTCCGCATTTCTATTTAACCAATAGAACCTTCCATCTCAAACTTGATTAGGCGGTTCATTTCAACTGCGTATTCCATTGGAAGTTCGCGAGTGAATGGTTCAATGAAGCCCATTACGATCATTTCTGTAGCTTCTTGCTCAGAAATACCACGGCTCATTAGGTAGAATAATTGTTCTTCTGATACTTTAGATACTTTCGCTTCGTGCTCAAGTGAAACGTAATCGTTTTTGATTTCGTTGTAAGGAATTGTATCAGATGTAGATTGGTTATCCATGATTAACGTGTCACACTCGATGTTAGAGCGAGAGTTTTTCGCTTTTGGTCCGAAGTGTACGATACCACGGTAAGTTACTTTACCACCATGCTTCGCAATCGATTTAGAAACGATTGTTGAAGACGTGTTTGGTGCTAAGTGAATCATTTTCGCACCAGCATCTTGGTGTTGGCCTTTACCAGCAATCGCGATAGATAATGTTAAACCACGAGCGCCTTCGCCTTTTAAGATAACTGCTGGGTATTTCATCGTTAATTTAGATCCGATGTTACCGTCAATCCATTCCATCGTTGCGTTTTCTTCACAAACCGCACGTTTTGTAACTAGGTTGTATACGTTGTTCGCCCAGTTTTGGATTGTTGTATAACGGCAATAAGCATCTTTTTTAATGATGATTTCTACTACCGCACTGTGAAGTGAGTTAGTAGTGTAAACAGGTGCTGTACAACCTTCTACGTAGTGTACGTGTGCGCCTTCGTCTACAATGATAAGCGTACGCTCGAATTGTCCCATATTTTCAGAGTTAATACGGAAATACGCTTGAAGTGGTGTATCAACTTTAACACCTTTTGGAACGTAGATGAATGATCCACCAGACCAAACTGCAGAGTTTAATGCAGAGAATTTGTTGTCTGTTGGTGGGATTACTTTTCCGAAATGTTCACGGAAAATATCTTCGTTCTCTTTTAATGCGCTATCTGTATCTTTGAAGACGATTCCTAGAGCTTCTAGGTCTTCTTTCATGTTGTGGTATACAACTTCAGATTCGTACTGTGCAGATACACCAGCTAAATATTTTTGCTCAGCTTCTGGAATACCTAATTTATCAAATGTTGCTTTAATTTCATCAGGTACTTCATCCCAAGACTTCTCAGATTTCTCAGATGGTTTTACGTAGTACGTAATTTCATCGAAATCTAAGTCGTTTAAGTCGCCGCCCCATTGTGGCATTGGCATTTCGTAGAACTTATCCAGTGATTTTAAACGGAAGTCTAACATCCACTGTGGTTCTTCTTTCATACGTGAAATTTCTTCAACGATTTCTTTTGTTAAACCGCGTCCAGCACGGAAAATCGAAACGTCTTTGTCTTTGAAACCATATTTATAATCGCCGATATCTGGCAGTTGCTTCGCCATGTTGGTGTGTCCCTCCTTAGATAACCTCGTTTTTAGGAACCTTTAACATTACTTATCTTCGTTTAAGCCCTTTTCTAACGCTTTCCACGCTAATGTTGCACATTTAATACGTGCAGGGAACTTGCATACGCCTTGTAATGCTTCAATATCTCCTAAATCGATGCTGTCATCGTACTCTTTTCCTAGCATCATGTCAGAGAAAATTTTCGAAAGCTGAAGTGCTTCTTCAATTTTCTTACCTTTTACTGCTTGTGTCATCATTGAAGCTGAAGACATTGAGATTGAACATCCTTCGCCTTCAAACTTCGCCTCTTGCACAATACCTTCTTCTACTTTCATCGTAAGTTGAATACGATCGCCGCAAGTTGGATTGTTCAAGTTAACGGTAACACTATCTTCTAATACGCCATGGTTACGAGGATTTTTATAATGATCCATAATAACTTGACGATATAACGTATCTAAATTATTAAATGACATTTGTGAAATACTCCTTTGTCTTGATTAGCGAGTCAACAAATGTATCAATTTCTTCTTTTGTATTATATAAATAGAAGCTCGCACGTGCTGTTGAAGAAGCTTTTAGCCACTTCATAAGCGGTTGTGCACAGTGATGTCCTGCGCGAACTGCAATGCCTTCTACATCTAATACAGTCGCTACATCGTGAGGATGTACGTCTTCAATATTAAATGTAACAAGACCAGCGCGATGCTTTGGACCATAAATTGTAACGCCATCTACTTCTGATAGTCTTTCTAAAGCGTATTGCGCTAATTCATGCTCATGCTTTTCAATATTATGAAGACCGATTTCTTCTAGGAAATCAATTGCCGCACCAAGTCCGATTGCATTACCGATAATCGGTGTACCTGCTTCAAACTTCCACGGAAGCTCTTTCCAAGTAGATTCTTGTAAATCTACGAAATCAATCATTTCACCACCAAATTCAATTGGCTCCATATTGTTTAGCAATTCTTTCTTACCATATAATACGCCGATACCTGTAGGTCCGCACATCTTATGAGCAGATAATGCATAGAAATCACAGTTTAAATCTTGTACATCCACTTTCATGTGAGGTGTACTTTGTGCACCGTCAACGACCATAATTGCGCCGTTTTCGTGTGCGATTGCTCCGATTTCTTTTACAGGGTTAATCGTTCCAAGTACGTTTGATACTTGCATAATAGAAACGATTTTTGTATTCGGTGTAACAGTTTGACGAACATCTTCTAAAGAAATTGTACCGTCTGGTTGAAGCGGAAGGTATTTCAAAGTTGCGCCAGTTTTCTTCGCAACTTGTTGCCACGGAATGATATTACTATGGTGCTCCATGTAAGAAATAACGATCTCATCGCCTTCTTTTACATTTTCAAGACCATAGCTAGCTGCTACTGTATTTAATGCAGTTGTCGTTCCGCGTGTGAAAATAATCTCTTCCATTGATTTCGCATTGATAAACTTGCGAACTTTCTCACGTGCACCTTCATACGCGTCGGTAGCTTTCGTACCGAGCGTATGAACACCGCGATGCACGTTAGAATTATATTCTTTATAGTAACGTTCTAACGTTTCAATGACTTGAATTGGTTTTTGAGAAGTTGCTGCACTATCGAAATAAACAAGTTGTTTGCCGTTCACTTTTTGATCAAGAATTGGAAACTGTTTGCGTATTTCATGAATATTCATTAGCGAACTTTCCTTTCAATTACCTCAACAAGCTGTGCCTTTACTCCTTCAATTGGAAGCTCATTAACTACAGGTGCTAAGAATCCATGGATGACTAAACGTTCTGCTTCGCGTTTTGGAATACCACGGCTCATCAAGTAGTATAGTTGGACTGGATCTACGCGACCTACTGAAGCTGCGTGACCTGCCATTACATCATCTTCGTCGATTAAAAGAATTGGGTTTGCATCACCGCGAGCTTTTTCATCTAACATAAGAACGCGAGAAGATTGTTGTGCATTTGATTTAGATGCACCGTGTTCAATTTTACCAATTCCGTTAAAGATAGATGTTGCACTATCTTTTTGTACACCGTGTTTTAAAATCCAACCTTCAGAATGTTTACCGAAGTGAACAACTTTAGTTGTAAAGTTTTGTGTTTGGTTACCACGGCCAATTGTTACTGTTTTCGTATCAGCATATGAACCGTCGCCCATTAAGTTCGTAACGTTCTCTGAAATTGTGTTTCCGTCATTCATAAGGCCTAGAGCCCAATCAATACGGCCGTCGCGTCCTACAACGCCGCGGCGGTTAACGTAAGTTGTTACGTCTTTTGCTAATAGATCAACCGCACCGAATTTCACTTGTGCGCCTTGTTCCACGATTACTTCTGCTACGATATTTGCAATACCTTTAGCATTTTCATTTGCAACATAGTTTTCTACATAAGTTGCAGTACTGTTCGCATCAGCTACGAATAGTACGTGGTTATATACGTTAGCTTCTTCGCCGTCTACTAAGAATACAGCTTGAAGTGGAGTTTCAAGAACAACGTTTTTCGGAACATATACGAATGCACCACCGTTGATTAATGCAGCATGAAGTGCAGTTAGACGATGCTCGTCTACTTTCACGCCGTCTTTCATTAAGTACTTTTGTACTAGTTCAGCATGCTCAGTTGCTGCTGTTACAATGTCTGTAAAAATAACACCTTTTTCTTTTGCTTCGTCTGCTAAAGAAACGAATGCAGTTGTACCAGTACGTTGCACTAATACGCTGTTATTTTCATCGATTAAGTTTTTCACTGCTTCTGGAAGTTCAGTTAAAGAACTTACAGGCTCTTGCTTAGCAGCGTCGCCTTTTCCGATAAAGTCCCATTTGTCAATTTTCGTTTTATCAGGCGTTGGCATTGGAAGTTCAGTTGCTTGTGCAAGAGCTTGTAAGCGGAACTCAGTCAACCAAGCAGCTTCGTTTACTTCGCTTGCGCGTTGACGGATTGTTTCTTGATCGAAAGGTAATGTACCGATTGTCATGTTTATGCTCCTCTCTTACGCTTCTTGCTCTGTTGTTTCGTCTTCAATACCTAATTCTTTTTTAATCCAGTCGTAACCTTCAGCTTCTAGACGTTGTGCAAGCTCAGGGCCACCAGATTTAACGATACGACCGTTCATCATAACGTGAACGAAGTCTGGAGTGATGTAGTTTAATAAACGTTGGTAATGCGTAATCATTAGGCAACCGAACTCTTCGCCGCGCATTTCGTTAATACCTTTAGATACAACTTTTAATGCATCGATATCAAGACCTGAGTCGATTTCATCTAAGATTGCGATTTTTGGCTCAATCATCATTAATTGAAGAATTTCGTTACGTTTTTTCTCTCCACCAGAGAAACCTTCGTTTAAATAACGTTGTGCCATTTCTGGATCCATTTCTAGGAATTCCATGTTTTTATCTAATGTACGGATAAATTTCATAAGAGAAATTTCATCGCCTTCTTCACGACGTGCGTTAATTGCAGAACGTAAGAAGTCAGCGTTTGTTACTCCGCTAATTTCACTTGGATATTGCATTGCTAGGAATAGACCCGCTTGTGCGCGCTCATCTACTTCCATTTCTAATACATCTTCACCGTCGATGATGATGCTACCTTCTGTTACTTCATACTTTGGGTGACCCATAATTGCAGAAGATAAAGTTGATTTACCTGTTCCGTTAGGTCCCATAATTGCGTGGATTTCTCCACCTTTTACTTCAAGGTTTACACCCTTTAAAATTTCTTTGCCATCAATTGATACGTGTAAGTCTTTAACCGTTAATGTAGAACCAGCCATCTCAATACCTCCATTAATCCTATATATACATTTTAAAAATTCCTAAAACGTTCATATTCTCATTTTATTCTCATTCTAATCTTATATCAAATAAAATGATATCGCAAACGACGAAAAAAAGTAACAATTTTTTCACAAATGTATATAAGTATTTCATTTACATCTTTCTATGATACACCTTTCTTCTTATTTATATAAAGAAAAAAGAACTGGAAAATTACCAGTCCTTTCCTTATATTTATTCACTTATCGGAAGTACAGCACCTTTATATTCTTTAGTAATAAAGTCTTGAATTTCTTTTGAATGCAATACTTCTACTAGCTCTTTAATCGCCTTTTTATCTTTATCACCTTTACGAACCACTACTACGTTTGCATATGGTGAATCATCACCTTCAATTGCAATTGCATCTTTTTCTGGATTTAATTTCGCATCAATTGCATAGTTTGAGTTAATTAAAACAGCGTCGCCTTCTTTATTGTTATACACTTGTGGTAACAAACCTGGCTCAATATCCGTTTTGAACTTTAAGTTTTTCGGGTTATCTGCAATATCTTTTGGAGTTGCACTAACTGGATCTACTCCGTCTTTAATTTTTAAAATGCCTTCTTTTTGTAAAATTGCTAAACCACGT
>NZ_KV827857.1:86695-92226 GCF_001836235.1 Bacillus sp. HMSC036E02
TTTTTGTAAAATTGCTAAACCACGTCCATGGTCAGTAACGGAATTACTCATAATAATTGTCGCCCCGTCTGGAAGTTCTTTTAAGCTCTTATATTTTTGAGAGTATACACCAATTGGTTCAATATGAATTTTCCCTGCTATTTCAAAATCATATTTTTTATCTTTAATTTCTTTTTCTAAATACGGAATGTGCTGGAAGTAGTTTGCATCTAAATCCTTATCCGCTAACGATTTATTTGGCAACACGTAATCTTGGAATTTTTTCACTTCTAATTCAATTCCTTTTTTCTCAAGTAACGGTTTTGCTTTTTCTAAAATTTCAGCATGCGGTACGTTAGAAGCACCAACAACAAGTTTCTTTTCATCTTTATCTTTCCCGCCACAAGCAGCTAACCCAAAAATTGAAGTTGAAATAAGTGCCGTAAGTAATAATTTTTTCATTTAAAATATCCTCCCGTTTTTATTATCGTTTATCTATTCGAGTCGTTAAACTATCACCAATCCACTGGATTAAAAATACAACTAGTAATACACAAATTGTCGCAACGATTGTTACATCGTTATTCCCTCTCTGGAATCCTTCTAAGTAAGCAAGTGTTCCAAGGCCACCAGCACCAACAACTCCCGCCATTGCTGTATAGCCTACTAAAGCAATTGTCGTAACCGTAATACCAGATACTAATGCTGGTAATGATTCTGGAATTAACACTTTCAAAATAATTGTGCTTGTTTTTGCTCCCATTGCTTTTGAAGCTTCAATTACACCTTTATCAATTTCGCGAAGTGCAATTTCAACCATTCTCGCATAGAATGGTGCCGCTCCAATAATTAAAGCCGGCAAAGCTGCACTTGCTCCAAGAATTGTTCCAAGAAGAATCTTTGTGAATGGGATTAATAAAATAATTAAAATGATGAACGGTATAGAGCGGAATATATTTACGAATGCTCCAATCACCGTATTAATTGATTTGTTTTCCCATAAATTATCTTTCGCTGTCATGAAGAGTAACAATCCTAAAATTAGTCCTAAAACAAATGTCGCAAGAGCTGCGATTGCCGTCATATATAACGTTTCACCAGTTGCTTCTAACATTTGATTCCAATCAACATTTGCGAGTAACTTATCCATGTGCAATCACCTCCAGCTCTACTTGATCTTGATGAATTCCTTCTATTGCTTGCTGGATCGCTGTTTCCTCACCATTTAAATGAACAACTAAACTACCGTAAGAACCGTTATTCGTTTGTGCAATATTTCCTTGCAAAATGCTAACTTCTATATCACTGCGTTGCATTAATCGTTGAAGCACTGGTCTTTCTACAGCCTCACCGATAAACTGCAAACGAATTACTTTTCCATCTGGATATTTTTCAATTAAACTTTCAATTGTTTCATTTGTATCTTCAGAATCTGTTAACTGCTGTACAAATCGTTTCGTAATATCTTGCTTCGGATTACGGAATACATCAAGTACTGGACCTGTTTCTACAATCTTTCCTCTCTCCATTACCGCTACTCGGTTACATATCTTTCGAATCACGTGCATTTCATGTGTAATGAGTACAATTGTTAAACCAAGACGCTTATTAATGTCTAATAGTAAATCTAAAATTTGATCTGTCGTTTCTGGATCAAGAGCTGACGTTGCTTCATCACATAAAAGCACTTGTGGATTGTTAGCTAATGCTCTTGCAATCCCGACGCGTTGCTTTTGGCCTCCACTCAGCTGAGATGGGTACGCGTCTCCTCTTCCTTCTAATCCAACAAGATGAATTAATTCATCAACACGTTTTCTTCTCTTCGCTTTATCAACACCTGCAATTTCAAGTGGAAACTCAATATTTTCACGTACAGTTCGTGACCAAAGTAAGTTGAAGTGCTGAAAAATCATTCCGATTTCTTGCCTTGCCTTACGAAGTTCACTTCCTGTAATTGCTGATATAACACGATTCGCAATTGTAATTTGACCAGAAGTCGGTTTCTCTAACTGATTAAACAATCTGATTAAAGAACTTTTCCCAGCGCCGCTATATCCAATAACACCAAATATTTCACCTTTTTCTATTTTTAAATTGGCGTTATCTACAGCAGTGACATCACCGCTTTTCGCCTTATATATTTTCTTTACGTTCTCTAATAGAATCATGATGTTCACCCCTTTTTTAAATAAAAAGCGCAAGCGGCTCGTTTAGAACAAGAGGACGCCCGAATCCCTGATGTAGAGGCGCTTTTGGCCTCATAGGAAGGGATGAAACGACCGACTGTTCTAGCCGCTGGAGCTAGATTTCATAAAGATTTTAGATCGACTCCGCAATTTTTTATGTTTAATGCGTGTAGTCCACCGTTATCACTACTTTTATTATTTGAATGTCCTCCACATTCAAATAATAAAAAAACCTTTCCGCTTTAGAGAAGCAGAAAGGTTTATATGCGTATATAACAACATTATCCCTCTCTCTCATCTCTCAAAGCATTTGCTTTGCAGGAATTGGCACCATTTCAACATAAGTTGACGGTTGCCGGGCTTCACAGGGCACAGTCCCTCCACCTCTCTTGATAAGAGAAATCAGATTACATTTTCGTCTGATTTGTAATTTATTAAATTGTCTATATTTTATGACTTGAATTGTATCAATATCCACACACCATGTCAACAAAAATTTTCGTAAAAAATGAACCTTCAGAATTTTAAGCCCCTACTGACATCGGTTTACATATGTGAAACATCGATTCCACTAATAACATCGTTCGGTACGTTCCTGAATATTGTACACGTCCATCGTTCATTAACATTTGCAATCGTACATTTCCATTCACCAATTGTTCTATATCCTTTTCATCTAAGCAAATGATTTGTTCCGTTCCTCTTTCCTCATGTACCAGCTCTATATAATCTCTTGAAATTTGTAACGAACAACTTTCATCTCCAAAGCGAAAATTAACAGTTTTTTCCTCTTTCCTTAAAAGCGGTTCTAAATGATATTGACCATTAGCGTAATTTACAAATGATTGAAGCAAAGAATATAATCTCACCCTAAATCACATCCTTCATATCACTTTCTATTACATACCATTCCCTCTCACTAAAGAGCAATCCTGTTATTTTCGCTCGACAAATACTGTATCCACCCTGCATCTCGACATATTTCCCAAGAAATATGTCGAGGCGGCAAAAATTTTGCCGCCTACTTTAATTCCGTATATAAATATTCAACCGAATGAAATGCGTATATCTTCTTCATCAGTGTCCCATTTTCAAAAACAAGTAAACAAGGTACACTTTCAATCCCATACTCTTTCGCTAAATACGGAGCATAATTTAAATCTAACATCCCAATTTTGAGGCCTTCAATTGTCATCTCAACGACTGTTAACATCTTTTTTGCTAATTGGCATGTTCCACACATTGGAGTATATACATATAATACTGTTTTTTCTTCGTTCTCTATTAGGGCTGTAGCTTCGGCTCCTGTCCAATCAATCACTTCTATCATTCCTTACCGTAAATATTCTGTATAAACGTCAATGTCGGCTCCCCATAATACATTTGCTAAGTGTGTAGATGGCGCAGTTGCCACTTCTCGGTACGAGCGATCAATATAGATATGCTCGGCTTGCGGAAATTCTTTTCGAAATTGTTTCCTTAACTTTTCTCCAGCATCATCAGCATCCACTAGCACATACACTTCCTTATCAAAAAACTGATCAACGAGCTCATCCATTTTCGACAAACCAATTGTACCATTTGTACAAACAATTTCCACCGGTTCACGAATAATAGATTCAATCTTTCTTCTATCTGATGTACCTTCTACAATAATGACTTTTTCTACATAAATCATATGTCATCACCCGATCACCATATACTATATAACCTTGAACTTAGTATATAGTATATTCGTTATTTTCATGTTGTTTCCTGTTTATTTTTGCAAAAGAAAAGCGGAAGCGGCTTGCTCAGAACAAGAGGACATTGGAACTCCTGAACTAGAGGCGCTTTTTGCCTCAAGTGAAGGAGTGAAATGACCGACTGTTCTAGCCGCTGGAGCTGGATCACAAAGAAAAGCGGAAGCGGCTCATTCAGATTGTGAGGGGGGATGGAGCTTCTGACGTAAAGGCGTTTGCCTTGCAGGAAGAAGCGAAGCCACCGAACAATCTAGCCGCTAGAGCTGGATCATAAAGAAAAGCGGAACCGACTGTTTAGCCCTGTTGGCTAAGGTTCTTTCGTACAGAAGACGCTTTTTGTCTTCTCGTACGGAAGGTTCTTAGACATGAAGGGCTAGGAGGTGGACAATGAAAAGCGGAAGCGGCTCATTCAGATTGTGAAGACTTATGAAACCTTACCACAAAACAGTTTTTCTCATAATAGCTTATTTATTTACATATAACTTGAATTTCATTATTTCACACAAAATAAAAAAGGACAGCACAAAGGCTGTCCTTTAGTCGACTATAATTAGTCTTGGTTTGTCATTTCTGCATATTTTTCTGCAGTTAATAACTTCTCAACTTGGCTTGCATCAGAAAGTTCAACTTTAACCATCCATGCACCCTCGTATGGAGATTCGTTAACAAGTTCTGGTTGGTCACTTAATTCTTCGTTTACTGCTACAACTTTACCGCTTACAGGTGCGTATAACTCAGAAACTGTTTTAACAGATTCTACGCTTCCGAATGGCTCGTCAGCTTCGATTGTTGCACCTACTTCAGGAAGTTCAACGAATACGATATCGCCTAGCTCACCTTGTGCAAAGTGAGTGATACCGATAACAACTTCATTACCTTCAGTTTTTACCCATTCGTGTTCTTCAGAGTAACGTAAATTATTTGGAATGCTCATGACTGTACCTCCAGTGAATGTATTAATTATGTAAAAATACCTTATTGGTACTTTTTCCACACACTTTCAAACTGCTCTTCGTTAAAACCAAGTGTTACATTCGTTCCATCTGTTACAATTGGACGTTTAATCAACATGCCATCAGATGCTAAAAGCTCATACATTTCGTCTTCGCTTGCATCTTTCAACTTATCTTTTAGACCCAGTTCACGGTAACGCATTCCACTTGTATTAAAGAATTTTTTTAATGTTAATTCACTTTTTTCATGTAAATTACGTAAATCTTCTTTTGATGGTGGATTTTCAACAATATGAATCATCTCATATGCTACATCGTTTGCCTCAAACCATTTCTTTGCCTTTTGACATGTGCCACACTTTGGATATGAATAAAATGTTACTGTCATAAATTCACCTACTTTTTTACTAACCTTTACCTTTATCATATAGAAAACGTTTTATTATTTCAAACCATTATTCGCTAAACTTTTACTTATTTCGTGATAATTTTTAATAATCCTGCGAATTTTTCTTATTTTTCCGCCATTTGTTAAGAAAAAAATAAATATATAAATTTTTTAGATTCTTCACCAAACATATATCTTAAACAAGCGTTTGATTAATTCTCCATTTTTCTTTCTTAACCTTTGAACTACAGGAGTTTCTTCCTACCGAACATACAGCTTAAAC
>NZ_KV827857.1:92326-148286 GCF_001836235.1 Bacillus sp. HMSC036E02
CTACCGAACATACAGCTTAAACAAACGTTTGATTAATTCTCCATTTCTCTTTGTTAACCCTTGAGTTACATCGGTTTCTTCCTACCGAACATACAGCTTAAACAAACGTTTATTTAAAAAAATAAGAAGCCTCTTTTACAGGCTCCTTCATCATCTATTCAAATAATCTGCAATTGTTTGAAATACTACGATATACATATTATGAATACTTTCTTCTGTGTTTCCACCATTTGATAAACCAATTGCCCATTGTTGCCCTTCACCACTTCCGATATTCGCAAAACCTTGCGTATACATCGCATTTACATCTTTTCGTGCACTGTTATACTCTATCCCTTTTGTAATAAAAATTGAATATGATTTATCTTGTAAACCGATAAAAAACACTGGTTTCTTTAGCGATGAAAATACATTTTTATACTGCTCTGTTGAGGCTTCTTGAAAGTGATCTTTCATTATTAGAAAACCATCCACTTCCTTAGATTTCTTTTCCAGTGCCTCTAACTTCATTTCCTCAAACTTTACATTCCTAAACGTATCTTTCGGCTTTTCTCCAACAACTCCAATTACGAGTGCTCTTCCGTTATATTCTAATTTCTCTCCTTCTTTATCCTTTGCACACCCAGCACCAACTAGGCATATCAATATAAAAAATAAGAAATACGATAAACGCTTCATTTAGCACCCTTCCCTTCTTTTTAGTCAAGTGACAAAAACGTAAGGTTAATTCAAGAAAATGTAAGTAAAATCGATAGCCCAATTCACGTTTCTATATTATAATCAATTGAATTTACTTACATTACTAAACATAGGAGATCAACATGAAGAAATTTAAACTTTCATCTTTTCTTCCGTTAAGTTATATACTTCTACTCGTACTCGTAAGTCCCCTTTACGACGTATTAAATAAATCGACTGTTCACGCAGTAGACGTTACAACTGTAGTAGATGATTGGATTCCATTTGTAAAAGCATTTATTATTCCTTATTTACTTTGGTTTCCATACTTATACGGCGCACTTATTTATTACTGCTTTGCAGACCGAAAGCAATATTATGTCACTTTAAGTAGTATTATTTTTGGAAAGCTTGCTTGTTTTTCTATTTATTATTTTTGGCAAACAACTGTACCGCGTCCGACTGTCGTTGGGACAGATGTATTTTCTGAACTAGTTCGCTATATTTATAGTATCGATCAACCTGTAAACTGTTTCCCTAGCATTCACGTTCTTACTACATTCGTAATTATGTTAGCTGCCTTTAAGCGTAGAGAACAGCATGCTTTTGAATATTACATCCTTACTTTCTTCGGTACACTTATTATTTTATCAACGCTATTTACGAAGCAGCATGCCTTTGTAGATGCCATTTCTGGAATGACGCTTGCAAGTATACTTTACTTCGGCGTTCAGCTCTTATTGGCCAAAGAACCGATAAGAGTTCCAGTAAAACAAAATCATAGAATGTAGCATGACAAAAAAGCAGACTGTGGCTTCTCAGTCTGCTTTTATATATTATTAAGGAGATTTTCAACTTAAGATTGCGGTACAGTCATATCACCAGAGTGAATACGACCTGCTTTTTTTAGAGCAATGTAAAGTATATAAGAAACAGCTACTGGAATGACGATATAAGTAATTACCATCGCCGGGAGAACTTCCCACCCTTGGCTGGAAATTAAATTAATTGGTGCGATAAGAGAACTTAATCCAAGACCTGCAATTTCCTTTCCTGCTTCCAGTTGGAAAATTAATGCTGATACTGGACCGACTATAGCACTGGCGACGACAGTTGGAACGAGAATCATTGGGTTTTTAGTGATATTTGGCAACTGTACTTTCGGAGTACAAAGTGCTTGAGCTAATATGCCACCTAAATTGTTTTCTTTCGCTGAGATGACAGAGAATCCGATAAACTGAGCGACGCATCCAGCAAGAGCAGCACCACCTGCAACACCGTCTAAGCTAAGTGCAATTGCTAACGCAGCTGATGAAGCTGGAGAGATAAGTAATAGCCCCCAAACTACTGCAATGACGATAGAAGCGATAAACGGGCTACCAGCCGAGCTATCTTTAATAAACGCTCCAACTGCATTTAAAACAGGAGTAATATTATGAGATAACCAAATACCAACTAAACCAGAACCTAATATTGCTGCAAATGGAACGAGCATCATATCTAACGCAGTTTTTCCGCTTAAACGTTTACCAATATATACAGCTAAAGTTGCTGTTAATAATGCACCGATTGGCTCACCTGTTTTAATAATTAGACCAGCTTCAGTAATTGAAATGGATCCGGCACCAATTGCTCCGGCTACCATCGCCGAGAAGATTACAAGACCGTTTGCACCGAGCATAAAAGCAATGCCGGCACCAATCGCCGGTGCCATAAGGGATTTTGCAACAACTCCGATTGTAATAAGTAATGGTATATCAACAATTCTTCCTATATTTTCGATCAGTAAACCAATTCCGAGGGATACGAAAATACCTTGTGCGATTCCAGCAGATGCTTTAAATACACGAGACATTATATATTCCTTCATTCGTTTCACCTTCTTCTATAAGTTAGTAACCAATTGTTTTCATATAATCACGTAAAATATCGTTTGATTTTGCGAATCGAGATTCTTCATCCTCTGTTAAATTGAGTTCTACAACTTCTCTTATACCGTCTCTAGTAATAATAGCGGGTACTCCTGTACAAATATCATATTCACCGTACTCACCATCTAAAATGGCTGATACAGCGATAACACGGTGATCATCATTAAAGATTGAACTCGCAATATATGCTAGAGAATTTCCAATTCCGTAATAAGTAGTACCTTTTCGTTTATAAATTTCCCAGCCAGCTTTTGCAGTCTTCTCAACAATTTCATCTAAATCTATTTCACCAAATCGTTCTTTTTGTTCTTCTAAAATTTGCAGAACTGGCTTTCCACCAACAGTTACATGAGACCAAGCAACCATTTGAGAATCACCATGTTCTCCTAATGAATACCCATGGATACTACGAGGGTCTACATGTAGCATTTCAGATAAAATTGTTCTTAAGCGAGAAGAATCTAGTGATGTACCAGTACCGATTACGCGATTTCTAGGTAATCCAGATAATTTCCACACTTCATATGTAATAATATCAACTGGGTTCGATGCAAGTAAGAAAATACCATCAAATCCACTTTCCATTACGCCGCCAACAACACTTTCCATAATCTTCGCACTCGCTCCTAAAGTATCTAAGCGACTTTGTCCAGTTTTTGGTGCTGGCCCTGCTGTAATAATAACAATGTCCATATCTTTGCAGTCTTCATAGCTTCCTGCATATACTTTTGTTCTTGTATTTGTAAAGTTAATGCAATGTGATAAATCCATTGCTTCCCCAACTGCACGTTCATGATTTATATCAATTAATAATAGCTCTTCGCAAATTCCTTGATTTACAATGGAATACGCACAACTTGATCCAACTAATCCAGTACCGATAATTGCAATTTTTCTTGTATGTCTTTTCATAGCAATCTCTCCTAATTGATCATATAATCTATTTCTTTTGCTCTTTACACTCCTAATTATAGAGGTTCCCACGATAGAAACCATGGATACTTTGTGAAATATTGAACAAAGTATTTGTCCTTTTTGTGAATTGTTATATTCCATTTTCGTCATATTTGTTACAACTGGAAAAATATTTATTTTATATTTATTGACATGCTCAAAACAAAAAACGAGCGACTTCATTCGCCCGTTTTTTGTCATCCCGTTATTCCGCACTTAATTGACTTTTTAATTGCTGCACAATCATCGGATTCGCAGGTGCTGCCGGTTTGTAATAACTTTTTTGCTTTGCGTACTCATACATATTACGTTGGCGCATCTCATCTTGATTACGAATTTGAATTAACGTTTGATGTAACTGCTCATTATCAGACTGAGCAATATAATTTGCATAGCTTGTTAAACTTGCATTTAATCCTGCTAAATAATCATTTACCATATCTTTTTCATTCATGTTCCGCTTCCTCCTATCCTAAAAAAGTCATTAATTGTTGCTTCGTATTTCGTGCATCTTGTGCATCCTTTTGTAGCATTTGTTTCAGTTGTGGATCTGTACACGTTTGTGCATACTGCTCCAACTTGTTAATAATTGTTGCATGTCCACCAATTAAATGACGTAAGTTTTCTACTTCAAGCTCTGTTAAATTTTGCATGGAATACTCCTACCTTTCTTCTTTCATTCTCCTTTAGTATTCTGTTCTTTTTAAATCGTATTCATGAAAAAGCTTTCTTACATTTCAAATCAGTCACATCTATTTATAAATACAAAAAAATGTTATAATTACAGAAAAATACAAACATTCAAAAGCTACCCTTATAATAACAGCATAATCCTCAAACAAACCATGGTAGGAAGGTGTGCTCATACAAAAATATGTTAAAGTTATCTTCTTTATCATTTACGCAATCCTCTATGTAAAACTGTTGATTGATATATTAACTTTAAAGCCATTACTCACTTCTATTCCTTTACATATGTTATTTCTCATTTGTTTTTTATTCATTGCGCTTAACAACTATAAAGACCGTAATACTACGTTTTTCTTAGTAGTTATTAGTGCAACTCTATTAGTAAGTATTAGTTTCATTAAACGTATTCTTATATAAAGGAGCAATAAATATGAAAACACATGACTTCCTTACAGAAATCCAGAAGGGCTCTGAGCCTAGTCCCTATCAAGACCCCATCGTATTCAGTTTCGTTTGCTTTTTCTTAGCGATATATACATTTTTCAAACCTGCAAAATAATATCATTTCATAAGAAAAAGCCTACCATTCTTTTCGAATCATATGCACTAAAAAACCTTAGAATCACTTCTAAGGTTTTTGTTTACCTTGCTTCTTATTCACGTAACCCTTTAATAAACGTTTCCAATAATACATGTAAACTTGTATCTAGATCTAACGGCAAACCAAATCCGCCTTGCTGTTCAATCGAAGCAAATCCATGACAAATACTTCTGAATCCGCGTGTCGCATGAAGTGCATTCTCTCCTTCTAAGCCATACTGTTGTAATACTTGAAGACAAAGCTTTACAATTCCGTCACCTGCTTTTCTTACTTCTTCATCTCGTAAAAAAGTTGCTTCATATAGTCCAGGATGTTTTCGGACAAATGCTACATACGCTTCTCCTAATGCATGAATTGCTTCATCCATACGTTTATCCTCGGCCGCTTCTTCCAGTTTGTTATGCAGCTGTTTTATTCCGTAAATACCAAGATTTTTCCGTACATCTTGTAACCCTTTTACATGATTATATAGTGAGGGCGAACGTATCCCTAACCTTTGCGCTAATGAAGCTAACGTTACTTCTTGTATTCCATTTGTATCTGCAATTTCTGCCGCTGTTTCTACAATTTTTTGTAATGTAAGTCCGATTCTCGGTGACATAAATTAACCCTCTTTCTTACTTTCTATATTCCGTTTCGCTTCCTTAATAGCAAGCTCTATGACAGTCCCTGGATTCTTTATCATTTCCCCATGCCCTGCCGCAAGTAAGGAAGGCTCATATTCGCTTAACTTCTCTGCACTTTGTAATGATATTTCTTTGCTCCACGTTGCCATCGCAGGAAACGGAAACCAAAATTTCATTTGTCCCGAAACAGCCATACCTCCTCTTGTTTGGAATGCATCCCCAACAATAAGAGCTTTATTCCGTACATCAAGAAACGACATGGATCCTGGTGTATGTCCCGGTGTCATAATTGCAAGAAGCGATCCAACTCGGTCGCCATCTTCTAATAAAACATCAGGTACCGTTTTTACTTTTTTAGGTACACCGCCTTTTATCGGTATATTCGGTTCATCCTTTTGTAACGTCGTATCTCCTTCTAACAGCTTTGCGTCCCGCTTAGAAATATAGACTGGAACATGAGGAAGTACTTCCTTTAATGCATCTAATGCACCGATGTGATCATCATGCGCATGTGTTAATACAATTTTAGTAATTGGTTTTCCTATTTTCTCAGCCGCCTGTAAAATACCTTTTGCGCTATATGGCAAAGCCGCATCAATTAAAGTTAAACCATCTTCTTCCTCCACAAAGTAACAATTCACAGGAAACACTCTTGGCAAAAATGACAATTGATATACCGTTTGTTCATGTATTATTCTCATATTTCCATCTCCCTTTTCACGAAAACTAATACCATTAGTTTCATTATACTAATGGTATTAGTTTTGTGTCACTAAAAAATTTCTTTTTTCAAAAAAAAAAAGAACAGTAGCCGTATAAACGACTACTGTTCTTTAAAGATATTAAACTGTGTAACGCTCATCTTCTAAAATTTTCGCAGCGATTTCACGTTTCTTCGGAATTACGTTAAGTGGTGTGTGGCGAGTTAATTTACGTAATGATGATAACATCATGCGCAGCATGTCGCCGTTTTCAACTGCGATAAGTGTTTCTTTCGCATCTGCTTCAATTTCGTTGAATGCTTCTTGGCAGAATACTTCAGTGTATAACACTTTTTGTTTATTCTTTTCAAGACCAGTTGTTTTAATTGCTTTTTCTGTACGAAGAACAGCTGACTCCATTGCGTATAGGTTGCTTACGATGTCAGCGATATTCACAAGAATTTCTTGCTCTTTATCTAATGCTTTACCGTATTTTTGAGCTGCTAATCCAGCTACCATTAAGCCGATTTTCTTCGCATTAGTTACTAAATATTTTTGAAGTGCCAATGGCTCATCGCCCACTTCTTCTGGCATCATCATCATTAACTCTTCTTGTAATTTTTGTGCTTTTTGAAGAAGTGGTAATTCACCTTTCATCGCTTTACGTAAGAACGTACCTGGTACGATTAGGCGGTTAATTTCGTTCGTTCCTTCAAAAATACGGTTAATACGAGAATCACGATACATTCTTTCAATCTCGTATTCTGCCATAAATCCGTAACCACCGTGAATTTGAACACCTTCATCTACTGTATAGTCTAATACTTCAGAACCGAATACTTTGTTTAAAGAGCACTCGATTGCATATTCAGCGATAGAAGCTGCTACTGCTTTACCGTCTTTTACTTCTTCTTCAGATAATGTGCTCATGCGGCTTTCGAATAAACCTACTGTACGATATACAGAGCTTTCAGCTGCATATGTTTTTGCTGCCATATTCGCAAGTTTCTCTTGAATTAATGGGAAGCGAGCGATTGGTTGTTTGAACTGTTGACGTTGGTTTGCATATTGTGCTGAAATTTCTACTGCACGTTTCGCAGATCCAACTGTACCAACACCTAATTTATAACGACCGATATTTAAAATGTTGAATGCGATAATATGACCTTTACCGATTTCACCAAGTAAGTTTTCTTTCGGTACTAACGCATCTTCTAAAATTAACGTACGAGTTGAAGAACATTTAATACCCATTTTCTTTTCTTCTGGGCTTGTAGATACGCCAGCGTAGTCTTTCTCTACGATAAATGCTGAGAAGTGCTCTCCATCGATTTTTGCATATACAACGAATACGTCAGCGAATGCAGAGTTTGTAATCCACTGTTTTTCACCGTTTAATACATAATGTGTACCTTCTGCATTTAAACGTGCAGTTGTTTTTGCGCCTAATGCGTCAGATCCTGAACCTGGCTCTGTTAATGCATATGCAGCTAATTTTTCACCAGTTGCAAGTAATGGTAAATATTTTTTCTTTTGCTCTTCGTTACCGAATAATACGATTGGTAAAGATCCGATACCTACGTGAGCACCGTGAGTAATTGCAAAGCCACCAGCGCGAGAGAATTTCTCTGCGATTAACGCTGAGCTTACTTTATCAAGACCAATTCCGCCGTACTCTTCTGGTACGTCAGCGCCTAATAAACCAAGTTCTCCAGCTTCTTTTAAAAGACGAACTGAGCGATCAAACTCATGTTGCTCTAAATATTCAAGCTCTGGAAGAACTTCATTTACGATAAAGTCCTCTGTCGTTTTTGCAATCATTTTATGCTCAGATGAAAAATCTTCTGGCGTAAACACTTGATCAATCGTAATCTCATCTACTAAAAAGCTACCGCCTTTAACCGCATTTCCTACTGTTTTTTCCATGAAAATTTCCTCCTTCATATTTTCATGAGCCGCTTCTCTCTTTTTGAAAGAAGCTGGCTCTCCCTTTTGTTTTTATAAACCTTTGTTGCTTCCATTTTTTTATAATCCAGTTCCAGCGGCTAGAATGTTCGGTGCCTTCGCTTCTTCCTACGAGGCAAAGAGCGCCTCTTCGTCAAGGCTTCCAACGCCCTCCTGTTCTGAGCAAGCCACCTGCACTTTTTTTATAGTAATTCAAATACTCCCGCTGCTCCCATTCCGCCGCCGATACACATTGTTACGATACCGAATTGTTCGTTGCGACGTTTCATTTCGTGAATAAGAGATAGTGTTAGTTTTGCTCCTGTACAGCCAAGTGGATGTCCAAGTGCGATTGCACCACCGTTTACGTTTACTTTTTCTTCATCTAAACCAAGTTCACGAATAACTTGGATCGATTGAGAAGCAAATGCTTCATTTAGTTCGAATAAGCCAATATCAGATAACTCTAAGCCAGCTAGTTTTAACGCTTTCGGAATTGCAGCGATTGGGCCGATTCCCATTACTTCTGGTGGTACGCCAGCTACTGCAAATGAACGGAATTTCGCAAGTGGCTTCATGCCATCGCTCACTGCTTTTTCGCGATCCATTAATAGTACAGATGCTGCACCGTCACTCATTTGTGAAGAGTTACCAGCTGTTACAGAACCGCGAACGTTAAATGCTGGACGTAATTTCCCTAAAATGTCTAGCGTTGTCTCTGCTCTTACACCTTCGTCTTGTGCGAAAGTGATTGTTTCTTCTTGAAGTTTATTGTTTGATCCAACCGAGCGTAACGTCACATCTACAGGTACTGTTTCATCAACAAAGTTTCCTGCCGCTAATGCTTTCGCAGCACGTTGATGACTTCTTACTGCAAATGCATCTTGCTCTTCACGAGAAATTCCATATTTCACAGCAACTTGCTCTGCTGTATGTCCCATACCCATATAATATTCTGGAGCCGCTTCTACAAGGCGACTATTCGGACGAACAACGTGTCCCATCATTGGAACTAAACTCATTGATTCTGCTCCGCCTGATAATACAGCTTCAGAGTGACCAAGCATAATACGCTCAGCTCCGTAAGCGATACTTTGTAAACCTGAAGAACAGTAACGGTTAATCGTAATAGCTGGAACATCGTAAGAAAGTCCTGCTAATCCGCCGATATTACGAGCCATATTTAAACCTTGCTCTGCTTCTGGCATCGCACAACCGAAAATTAAATCATCGATTGGTCCTTCATAATTCGCACGCTTTAACGTTTCCTTTACTACTAACGCCCCTAGATCGTCAGGACGAACTGTTTTTAATGAACCCCTCTTTGCTTTTCCAATTGGTGTTCTTGCTCCCGCAACAATGACAGCTTCTCTCATGAACGATATCTCCCCTCGTTATTAGTTACGTAATGGCTTTCCTTTTACAAGCATGTGCTGCATTCTTGCTTGTGATTTCATCTCACTTACTAAGCTAATAAATGCTTCACGTTCTACATCTAATAAATATTGCTCATCAACTTCTGTTCCGTACGGCACTTTTCCGCCCGCAATGACATATGCAAGTTTCTTAGCAATGTGAAGATCGTACTCTGAAATGTAACCAGATAAATGCATTGCTTCAGCACCAAGTGCAAGAGTTGCATATCCTGTTTCCCCAACAACTGGTATCTTTTTACGGATCGGCGCTTTATAACCAGCTTCATATAAAGCAAGTGCTTTCTGTTTCGCATCGTATAGTAAGTGATCACCATTCACACTAATACCATCTTTATCACCTAAGAAGTTATGAGAAACTGCTTCTTGTCCTGAAGTTGAAACTTTCGCCATTGCGACTGTTTCGAACACTTTATTTGCAACTTTTTGCAGATCAAACTCTACACCGTTTGCCATTTTGTTTAAGTGTTTAATGTATAGCTCTTTATTACCGCCTCCGCCAGGGATTAAGCCAACACCAACTTCTACTAAGCCCATATACGTTTCACTAGAAGCTTGAATGCTCGCTGCTGGTAAGCAAACTTCTGTACCTCCGCCAAGCGTCATACCGTATGGTGCTGCTACAACTGGCTTAGAAGAGTACTTAATTTTCGTCATTGCATCTTGGAAGTTTTTCACAACCCACTCAATTTCAAAGTAGTTGTCGTCTTGTGCTTCCATTAAGATCATTGCTAGGTTCGCACCAACGCAGAAGTTCTTCGATTGGTTACCGATAACAAGACCTTTATAATTCTTTTCTACTTCATCAACAGCGTAGTTAATCATTTGCGTAATATCCATACCAATTGCATTGCTCTTCGAATGGAACTCTAAGCAAAGGATGCCGTCGCCTAAATCAATTAAGCTCGCTCCGCTATTTTTCTTTAATACACCATTTTTCGCTTTTAATTGCTTAAGAGAAATTGCTTTTTTATTACGCTCGATTAGCTTATATTCGCCATTATCGTAATAGTAGCTATCGCCGTTATCATGTTTATAGAAAGTAGTGAAACCTTTCTCTAACATTTCTTTCACCCAAGTAGGAACAACTACGCCGTTTTCTTCCATCTTTTGAACAGATTTTTCAACGCCGATTGCATCCCACACTTCAAACGGTCCTTGCTCCCAGCCGAAGCCCCACTTCATCGCTTGGTCAATTGCAACGATATCGTCAGCAATTTCTTTATGAAGTTTTGCAGAGTATAAAAGAGTTGGTGTAATGATGTTCCATAATAACTCTCCTGCGCGGTCTTTTGCGTATACAAGCGCTTTCAATTTATTCGCTAATCCTTTTTCTTGTTTACTTAACTCTACGGATGCAGCTTTTAATTTTTTACGCGCTTCATATTCCATCGTTTCAGGATTTAATTCTAAAATTTCTTTTCCTTGTTTTAAGAAGAAGCCTTGACCTGTTTTGCTTCCAAGCCATTTTTTATCAAGCATGTCATGCATGAAAGCTGGTACTTTAAATACATCACGCTCTTCTTCTTGCACATTTTCATATACGTTATTTGCAACGTGTACGAATGTATCTAAACCGACAACATCTAATGTGCGGAACGTTGCGCTCTTCGGACGACCAATAAGTGGGCCTGTTACAGAATCAACTTCCCCAATGCTGTAGCCGCGTTTTATCATCTCTTGAAGAGTTACTAATAAACCGTACGTACCGATGCGGTTTCCAATAAAGTTTGGTGTGTCTTTTGCGATAACAACGCCTTTTCCAAGAACGTCTTCGCCAAATAGTTTCATGAAGCTTAATACTTGTGGATCTGTTTCTTTCGTCGGTATTACCTCTAGAAGTTTTAAATATCGTGGTGGGTTAAAAAAGTGTGTGCCTAAGAAGTGCTTCTGGAAGTCGTCTGAACGACCTTCTGCCATTTTTTCAACTGAAATGCCTGACGTATTCGAGCTTACAATTGAGCCCGGTTTACGAACAGCGTCTACTTTTTCAAATAATTTCTTTTTAATATCTAAGTTTTCAACTACTACTTCAATAATCCAATCTACATCAGCTAGACGCTCAAGATCATCTTCTAAGTTACCTGCTTCAATCAGTGCTAGATTTCCTTTCACTGTCAGAGGAGCTGGTTTTTGCTTTAATAGTTTTTGCACAGCCGTATTACTAAAACGATTTCTCACACTTTTATGTTCTAATGTAAGTCCCTTCGCTTCTTCTTCTTTCGTAAGCGCAGGTGGTACAATATCAAGCAATAATGTCGGAATACCAATATTAGCTAAGTGTGCCGCAATTCCCGAACCCATTACGCCTGAACCTAGAACAGCAGCCTTTTTAATTTGGAACATCCAATTCTCCCCCTATTCTTGAATGAATGCTCATTCAATTTTTCGACATAAGTCGCAATCAATGAGTGAGCCTCTACTAATAAATATATGATACTGTTTAAATTTTCGCAATATATTTATTGATAAAATTTTCTGAAATAAATATTTTTCTTTCATTTGGCCATGCTATATATGTATTTTCTTCACTAAAATACACTTTCCCTTTTTATAATCTGACGAAACTGGAGGAATATATATGGCAAAACTTAAGAAGAACCCTTCAAAGGCTGGAATTAGTGCAGCTAGTGTAACTGGAAACGCAGGTCCGCATAACCACGGCGTGGAAAAAGGACGTCAAGGTAATAACCAACAATATAAAAAGCATAATATGGGCGAAAAATAACGCTATATTTTTGGGCAGAGAACGTGGCATAATGATTAATGGCTGCTTTTTCTGCCCAATTTATTTGTAACAAATGAGGGAATTATAATGAAACGAACAATAGTTATGATTGTAATGATTGCCACACTATTTACAGGGATGATTTTCTTCTCTTATGCACAAAGACAACAAGCTGTAAGAGCTGATCAACCCAACATTACTGGGCAATATGGGGTTACAATCGATGCAAACACAGGTGAAATTTTGTATGGGAAACGCGAAGACGAACGCTCTTATCCGGCTAGTATAGCCAAAATGATGACAACCCTTCTTTTACTAGAGAATGTAAAAGAAGATGAAGAAATTACGGTTACAGAAAACGCAATTAAAACAGAAAGTCAAAGCAAGAAAATTAAACTTCGTGCTGGAGAAAAATTAAAGCGTGATGAGGCATTAAAACTTATGCTTATCATTAGTGCAGATCCAATAGCTGAATCAATTGCAGAACATATTGCAGGATCAAAAAATGAATTTGTGAAAATGATGAATGCTAGAGCGAAGGAACTTGGTACAAAGCATGCGACTTTCAAAAACGCAAGTGGTGCTGATGCAATTGGGAATAAAGTATCACCATATGACATTGCTATTATTACGAAAGAAGCATTAAAGTATCCAGTTGTTTTAGAATATATGAATTCAACGCGTACAACTCTACATACTTCAGAACGCTCTCCAAACATCGCAAACTACGGACGAGAAGAACTATATGACGATCCATATGCGATTGGAAGTAAAAGCGGTCTATCAGCACTTGGCAAATATACAGTCGTAACAGTGGATGAAAAAGACGGTAAACGTGTCATTAATGTTGTATTATCTTCTACCCGCAAGCAACTGTATCCTGATACGAAGAAAATGGCACATTATGCATTTCAGCAATTAAAATAACCAAGGAGTATTTTCTCCTTGGTTATTTTTTAACCATACCTTTTAATACGAACGCAACGTTTGCTGGACGCTCTGCTAGACGACGCATGAAATATCCATACCAGTCGTTTCCATAAGGTACGTAAACACGCATTTTGTAGCCTTCTTTTACTAGCTCAAGTTGACGCTCATTACGAATACCATATAACATTTGGAATTCAAATTGATCCCTTGGAATGTTGTGTTCTTCAGCAAGTTTTTTTGTATATTCAATAATCGCTTCGTCATGTGAAGCAATTGCAGTATAATTTCCATTTAATAAGTGCATTTTAATAATTTTTTTATAATTGTCATCTACATCTTTCTTGTCTGGGAATGCCACTTCTTCAGGTTCTTTATAAGCACCTTTTACAAGACGTAAATTAGGATTATAAGCATTTAAATCTTCAATATCTTTTTCTGTACGATATAGGTAAGCTTGAATAACAGTACCAATATTATCGTATTCAGATTTTAATTGTTTAAAGATATCAATTGTTTTACCACAGCGTGTATAGTCTTCCATATCAATGGTAACGAACACACCATTTTCTTTCGCCGCTTCTAAAATACGGCGCATATTGTTCATTACGATTTCATCAGAGATATCTAATCCCATAGAAGTCATCTTTAAAGAAAGCTGCGAATCAAGACCTTCTCTTCCAATTGCACGGATTGCTTCAATCGATTGGTTAGCCATTTCATTTGCTTCCGCTTCATTATCAACGAATTCCCCTAAATAATCGATTGTTACACAAAGTCCTTGCTTGTTCAATTGCTTAATAGCTGCTGTCGCTAATTCAATTGTCTCCCCTGCGACAAAGCGACCTGCACCAAAGCGTAAACCGTACTTTTTAGCCAGTTTTGTTAGCGCTTTATTTTTAGATAAGAAAAGAAACGAATTTCGCATTAATTGTTCCATGTAATTCACCCCTATGACTTGATTTATCTGTTTTTTACCCCTCTTCAAAATTATATCATTGTTTAAAATTATTGGATACAAATAATTATTTAGATAATTTATAAAATACTATAAAAACATTTAAAACCCTATATTTCCGCTTATAAATATACCTGAAATATTTTTCGACATTTAGAAAAATGGAGTTTACTAGGCATAAAATAGGCATGTCGAAAATATTCGACATGCCTATAAAACCCTTAATATTCCATGTAAATTATATAAGGATATTAATACAGAAAACTTACGATTATATTTCCCTCAAGTTTTTTTATTGCTCATTTCGCTTCTCTTCATTCAGCCTTTTAATATCCGTAATTAACTGCACCATCTCTTCTTTCGCATCGGGATACGTCTCATTCCAATGCTTCACTAAAGCTGGCATCGTCTTCGCTATGTAAGAATAAAGTGCCCACTTCTGTACCTGTTCTTTTCTCTCTTCATTGCTCTCTCCAAGTAACAGTTCCGTGTATTTCTCTAACAACCCGTCAAATTGTTCGTTAAACTTTTCACTCATCTTATTTACCTCCTATATGAAAAAAGCAGCGAAAATCGCTGCTTTTCTTTATAATTTTGATCGAACAGAGTTTAATTTTTTCTCCATTGTGCTTACTTTATCACGACGATCATCAATACGAATTGTTGTTGCAACGCGCTGCGCACCTTTCGTATATGGAACTTCATGCATTTGTTGAATTACTTCTAGAATGACAGGAAGATCTCCTTCAATAATTGTATTCATCGGTGTTAATTGATACTTCACGCGATCCGCATTTTTCTCTAGCACCTTTTGTACTTCTGCTACATATTCACTAACACTTGGATTACCTGTTCCTACTGGAATAATCGATACATCAACAATTGCCATAGTAGTCTTCCTCCTATAATCGTTTCTTATATATCCATTGTCTATTTTACCGAAATCCTCATCATTTTACTAATATGTTACTCTTCCACTTTAAACTGCTCGACTAATCTTTCTAAATCTCTCATATGTTCTGTCAAACTTTCCATCGTGTGAGCTACCTTTTCTAAATGATTCACCTGTGATTCCGTTGCAGCATGTACCTCTTCAGAAACAGCTGCACTTTCTTGACTCGTACCAGCAATTGTATGCATTACCGCTGTAATTTCCCCTTGCTCGTAACCTATGTTATGTACCTCTTCTACAATTTTTTCAACTGAAGTACTAATCGTATTTACGACTGACATAATTGTGCGGAACTCCATTTCCGCCTCTGTCGTCACTTTATTTTGCACATCTGCAATGTCTTTCAATTTACTTACAACTTCTACAACCCTTTTTACTTCTACTTGTACATCACCAATCATCGTTGTGATTTCTCCAGTTGCCTCTTTTGATTGTTCCGCTAATTTCCGAACCTCTTCAGCAACAACCGCAAATCCCTTACCTTGCTCACCTGCACGGGCAGCTTCAATCGATGCATTTAAAGCAAGTAAATTTGTTTGATCTGAAATGCCTTTTATAAGCTCAACAACATTTTGAATCGATCCAACTCTTTGTTCTAACTTATCCGATGCTTCTTCTGTATGAACAACAATCGAAGATGATTGTCCCCTCGTACGGATTAAATTCCTCATTGTATTTAATCCTTGCTTAGATGCCTCTTCCGCTTTGCCAGCCACTCCTTTTATCTCACCAACGGAGCTATTCATTTGTTCCACTGACTCCGCCATATTCTCGAGCTGAGCTGAAACTTCATCCACACTATTCGCAAGAGTAGAAGCTCCTCCACTCACATCATCCATTGCTCCTGAAACTTCTCTACTAGCCGCTACTGTTTCATTCGTTAAATAGTGTAAACTATTCGTTGATTGTTGCACCGTTGATACGCTGTTTTTAATTTTACTTACCATTTCATTCATTTGTTCAACCATATCATTAAAGTGCTTAGTCAACTCTCCAACTTCATCTTTACTTGTCACTTTCATTCGCAGCGTTAAATCGCCTTCTGCTACTTTTTGCACGTGATTCTTTAATAGTTGCAGTGGTCTTGCTAATCTTCTTGAGAACAAGTAGGAAGCTACGATTCCAACTAATAAACTAATACATGCCATTATAATAACTGTATTTCTTGTACTATTTAATAGCCCATCGATCGTTTCTTTCGGATAAAAGATTCCTATCGTCCATTTCATCGTATCAAATGATTGACTATAAACAACTACATCTTCACCTTTTATTGTAGTGACCGCATATTTTGTTACCTCTTTATTTAAGCTCTTTATAAGTGGCTCTTTAGAAACATCTTTCCCTATCTTTTCTGGATAAACAAGAGCCATATTTTTATCATTTATAATAAACATTTCTCCGTCATTATTGTATTGAATATTGTGAAGCAACTTCTGAATCGTCCCAAGCGATACATCCATCGCAACAACGCCTAATACAGATCCATCTTGAGCTGTAATTGCTTTAGAAACACCTACACTTAACTTTCCTGTTGCAATTTCATAAGAAGGTTGTCCCCAATGGACCTTTTTTACATCAGCCTCTGAATCTTTATACCATGGTCTTGTCGTTGGATCGTATCCTTCTGGCACTTGCCCACCTTCAGCAAGATTGGCACTTAATGTTTTTTTATCTTTCGTACCAATATATAAATCTAAAATACCAGGATGATTCTTTTTATACTCCGCAAACTCTTTCGTTAAAAACGCTTCCTCTTCTGGAGTAACCCCACCTTGAAGTATATTACGAATCATCTCACTGTTCGCGTAATACCCCATATCTTCATCCGTTCTTTGAACAAATGTCGTAAGTTGCTCTGTTACAAGATCCATCGCATTTTGAGAATACTCGTCTAAGGAACGCACTTCCTTTTCTTTCTGTAATTGATACACAGCTGTACCCAATATTACGAACATCATAGAAATAAGAACTGAAAACACTACCGCAATTTTTAAACGTAAACTTCTTAACATCTTCCCCCCAGCATCCCCTTCGCATTAAATTAAAATCTTATTAATCATTATATTAAGTATAATAGATAAAATTAAAAAATTGAAATTAATTCTCACCTTAATACAATTAGAAAACGGACTACCACTTGTGCAAAAACAAATAGTTCATTATCCTTAAAATATAATCTCATTCGTTCGGAGGGAACTATGTTACAAAAATTCGGTTTCTCACAATATGAAAGCCAAGCTTATGAAGTTGTCGTATCAAGCAATGAACCATTAGATGCTACAACAATTGTGAAGCATTCAGGTGTTCCAAAAGCAAAAATATATGAAGTGCTAGCACGCCTAATCGATAAAGGAATGGTAATGGATTCTGTTTCAGAAAAGAAAAAACTGTATACAGCATTACCACTAAAGCTAGCAATTGAAAAATTAACGACAGAATTCCAATCAAATATTAAAGAACTGGAAACAAATATATCAAAAAAATCATTTACAGATGACCGTGTGTGGAGCTTAAAGATGCAATCTTCTATTCGAGTTCAAAGTAAGGAACTCATTGAAAGTGCAAAAGAATCAATCCGTATTTCAGCTTGGAATGATACTCTTTTAGAATATCTTCCTTTACTAGAACAAAAAGCAAAACAAGGTGTTCAAATTGAATCCCTTATTGTTGGAGAAGTAGAAACAGACTTAGAAAACATGCATTTTCTAATCCCAGCTGAAGAACCTAATGCATTAGAGCGCTACTTGCTACTCATCGTTGACGATCGTGAAATTTTATTTGCTGGCGTAGAACAAGAGTCATGGCAAGCGATGAAAACAATGTCACAACCTTTCGTAAAGTTCTTTACAGAATTTTTCTATCATGACGTTGCACTTGCAAAGATTACCCAGAAACACCATGACCTCTTTATGGAAGATGAGGAAATTAAGAGTTTGTTAATGAAATTAAGATACTAATTAAATAATAAAAAGGAGTCTAGTTTTTCACTTAGACTCCTTTTCGTTTTGTTCCTTTATCTCCATCAACAGCTCAATGATTTTCTCATTTTGCTCTACCTGTTTCTCTGAATTTTTATAGATGAAACGAACCCATCTAAGTGCAAGAATAATAAGAAACAAGGGGAGCATTGAAATTAGAAGACCAATAATTGAAAAATTCGTATACATATACATCACCTCGCTACATACAAATTCTCCACCTTTCTACTAAAACCTGCAATTTTTTACAAATAAAAAAAGAACCTATCAAACGATAGATTCTTCTTTCACGAACTGAGTAGAGCGTCCTCTCGTAATCGAGAAAATCGCGCAAAGCAGTGCTAATACAATAAAGCCACCGCCTACCCAAGCATTATATATAACAGATGATTTTTCGATAACAACTCCGCCTACTGTTGAACCAAGTGCAATTCCTAAGTGAAGGGCAGAGTTATTTAAACTTTGCTGAATACCAGCTGATTCTGGTGCAATTTCAATTAAATAGTTTTGTTGCGCTGGTGAAATCGCCCAGCTCAGCATACTCCAAAGTCCCATCATAATGATGAAGAGCGGGAATGAGAATGTCATTAATGGCAGTATGAAGATTGCACATGCAAATACGATAATGATGGAAATAATACTTTTCTTCGATCCCCATTTATCAGCAAGCCATCCACCGAATCCGCCACCAATTACTGCTGCGATTCCGAAAATAAAGTAAAACACACTAATCCAGTTTGCTTCAACATGCATGACATCTTTTAAAAACGGTGTTAAATATGCATACAATGTTAAATGCCCTGTTAAAAACAAAAATGATGTTAACTGTGCACTTACAATTTTTTTATCTTTTAAAGTAGTAAGTTGTTCTTTTATTGATAATACCGATGTCGGTGGTACTTTCGTTAAGAATAATGAAATACAAGCAATTGCCATAACTGTTAATACCGAAATTAATACAAATGGTGCACGCCATCCATATGCATTTCCGAGTACAAGACCAAGCGGTACTCCAAGTACAAGTGATCCACTAATTCCCATAAAAATGATTCCAATTGCACGCGCACGAAAATGCGGTTCTACTACACTAGAAGCAAGTGTTACCGATAGTGCAATAATTAATGAACCACTCGCCGCACAAATAACCCTTGAGAACATCAGCATTCCGTAATTCACACTAAATGCCGAAATAATATTTCCGATTAAGAAAATCGATAATGCTCCAACATACAATGTTTTTCTTTCAAACTTCCCTGTCAAAGCTAATAAAACTGGACCTGACAAAGCAAATACTACCGAAAATATTGTTATAAGCTGACCAGCTGCACTAATAGATACTCCTAAATCATTGGCAACTAAATCGAGCGTTCCTCCTATAATTAGCTCAACCGTTCCGACTACAAAAGCCGCGATAGCTAAAATATAAACACGAAAATTCAAGTCTTTCCCCACGCTTTCCATTTTGGTTACTACGACTATAGTAACCAAAATGGAAAATGGACGCAAGTACAATTTTTTTACAGTAAAAAAGGTAGGCGTATTATACGCCTACCTTTTCATCATTCTGTTTCTTTCTTCTTATTTAAATACCAATACACCGGAAGTCCCGTAAATACAATTCCAATCGATAAGAAACAACTTACTGGATCATTAATAATCGCACTACCAATTACAAAGAACGAACCTAAAATCGCTACGATTGGTACGATTGGGAATAACGGTACACTATATGCACGCTCTTTATTCTTATTACGTTTTCTTAAAATGAAGACACCAATAAACGTCATTACATAGAAAATATAAATAATGAATACGGAAATCTCAGATAGCTTATTCGGATCACTAATAATCATTAAAATAATTCCTAAAATGATTTCAACAGTAATCGCATTTGCTGGTGTTTTAAATCTCGGACTTTCCTTTGCAATAAACTTAGAAAATGGAAGTTGTCCACGCTCTGCCATAGACATTGGGATACGTGGAAACGTTAAAATCTTTCCATTTAAACAGCCGAAAATAGAAACGATAATACCAATACTAATAATTTTTCCGCCATATTCTCCAAGTAACATGCCTGCAGCTGTCGCTGTTGCATTTTCTCCAAGGTCTACAATTTTCGCTGCTGGTAATACATTTAATAATGCCAAGTTAATTAATACGTAAGCAGCCGTTACGATTAAAATCCCTACTGTCATTGCTTTCGGTAATAACTTTGTTGGATTCTTCATTTCTCCACCAATCGAAGCAAGTAAAATCCAGCCGTCATAAGCAAATAACGTTGCTAAAATTGCCATACCGATACTTTGATTTTCCGATATCGGCACAACTACGTTAAAAATATCGCTATTCCCTTTCCAGAAACCTAGCACAACAATTAACACAATCGGAATCATCTTCCCAATTGTCGTGATTGTTTGAACGATACCTCCGTATTTTGTTCCCATACTATTTACAACGCCAAGGAACACAACCGTTCCAATTGCGATTGGTAAATTCCACACTTTATCTAAATAGAAAAAATTAATCATTAAAGAACTAAAGTATAAACCTAATGTTCCGATAATAGCAGGTCCATAAACAATTGTTTGCATCCAACCTGATAAATATCCCCAAAAACTTCCGTAAATCTCCTCTAAATACGTATACAACCCACCATTTTTCGGGATTTGCGCTCCAATTTCAGCAACTGTTAAACCACTTGCTAGCGTCAACAGACCACCAATTACCCAAGCAAGAATGGCCATATTAGAACTCCCCGAGTAATCTAATACGCTCCCTGGTTTCATAAACACACCAGATCCAATAATCGTTCCTACTACGATAGAAAGTGCTACTGTTAAACCAATTTTGTTCTTCTCATCATGATGCATGCTGCGTATCCTCCTTCCAATCCTAGTGTGATGCAAAAATGAAATAAAAAAACACTCCTCCCTAAAAAAGGGACGAGTGTTGTATTCGTGGTTCCACCCTTGTTTCAATTCGTAAAGTAACACACTTCACCAATTTCTCAAGTCTAAATAACGGTTTTTGCCGGCAAGCAATTACTAGATGCTCGTTCACTGCTGCAGTTCAGAGGTGGTAATCCATTTTTCCGTATTAGGAAGCTCACAGCCAAAGACTTCCCTCTCTGAGAATCGTAAAAAATTGATCGTGTCCTCATCATCACTTCTTGATGTCGAATTTTGTAGTTATTGTTCATTATATTGAATTGTTAGAAAAAATCAATATATTTTTTATATAACATAGGAAATATTTATCTTCTTATATTATAACAGAAGCTGTAATATTTCTCTAATTCCCTAAAATTGGTATAATTTATATAGGAGGTGCATCAATAATGATTGCTGTTTTTTGTATCATCGCTACATTTCTTTCTGTTCTATTCGCCATCATGCATCGGCACAAATATCCTGGTTATAGCATTTTAGCGGTAGCTATTATACCAGCTGTTTCCTTCTATGTATTAGGTAAATATCAATATACAGAAGTATTTATCGGTTTTGCAATCTTCTACTGCGTCTTTGGATACATACTAACAATGAAAAAAATTTTATTAAATCATTAAAAGGGACCGATTTCTGCTGACAGAAATCGGTCCTCGCACGTGCCTTCCGGTTGCCCCACGAAAGATACATAAATCAATTATTTATCTTCTTTTTTCATAAAAAACTTGTGATGCGGAAGATCCACATTTAATTCCTCTAATTGTTTCTTTTCATTGTCTAAAATCGCTTTTGCTTTTGTTTTTGTTGCCTCATCTAATCCTGCAAAGATGTCTTCATGCTTCTCTTTCTCTGGAAGTTTCACACCTAATTTTGTTAATTCTTCTTTTGCTTGCTCATGCGTTAATTTTCCAGATTTCTTTTGCTCTAAAATTGACTTTGCTTTTGCTTTTGCCTGTTCATCTAAGTTAGCAAACATGTCTCCATGTTTACCTTTCTCCGGCATTTTCACGCCTAGCTTTGTTAATTCCTCTTTTGCTTGCTCATGCGTTAATTTTCCAGATTTCTTTTGCTCTAAAATCGACTTCGCTTTCTCTTTCGCCTGCTCATCTAAGTTAGCAAACATGTCTCCACGCTTACCTTTCTCCGGCATTTTTACGCCTAGCTTTGTCAATTCCTCTTTTGCTTGTTCACGTGTTAATTTTCCAGATTTCTCTTGCTCTAAAATGGATTTCGCTGTTTCTTTTGTTTGTTCATCTAATCCCGCAAACATTTCTTTACGTTTTTCTTTTTCTGGAAGCTTTACACCTAGTTCCTGTAACTGTTTCTTTGTATCGTCCATAATCGTTTTTACTTTTTGTTTTGTAGCGTCATCTAAATCTTTTTTCGCTGTTTTTGTCGCTTGCTCAGCTGTTGGAGTATTTGTTGCCGCGAATGCCGGAACACCGACTCCTCCAATGATTCCGAATGATAAAGCACCTGCAATCGCTAAATAACCAACTGTTTTCTTCTTCATAGGAAATTTCCTCCTTCATATTTCTAAAGCATGTACACTTTCGTATACAACGCCAATAGTAATATTGGTTTCTTAAAATTTCCTTAACGATTCAAATAAAAAACACCGCTCGTAATGAGCGGTGTTTCTCTATGCTTTTTGTAATTGTAACTCTTCACGTTCCATTATTTTTCTTAATACAATTGTTTGTGTCATTGTAAATAAGTTACCTGTTATCCAGTACAACACAAGTCCTGATGGCGCCGCAAACCCCATAAATAGAATCATTGCTGGCATCATAATTTGCTGCATCTTTAGCATCTGTACTTGTTCTCCAGGTGTAATATTCGATTGGAAAACTTTCATCTGAATAAATGTCGTTAACGCTGCAATAATCGGTAATATATGATATGGATCTGCATGTCCTAGGTTCACCCATAAAAACGAAGATGTGCGAATCTCTTCCGTTCTGCTAATCGCATAATACAAAGCAGAGAAAATCGGCATTTGTATAAAAATTGGCCAGCAACCAGCAAGTGGATTCCAACCGCCTGATTTCATTAGTTCTGACATTTCTTTTTGATACTGCTTTTGTTTTTCAAGGTCTTTGCTTACATCACCGTATTTTTTCTTTAGCTTCTGCAATTCAGGTTGCATTTTCTTCATTTTCGCTTGGCTGCGATATTGCGAAATAGCTAATGGAATCATGGCTGAACGAATAACGAGCGTCATAATAATGATAGCAACCCCGAAGCTAGCTCCCGGTATATGATGAGCAACAAATTGAATCATATACGAGATTGGATATACAAAATAATGGTTCCATATTCCCGTACTATGTGAATCAATTGTGCCTGCATTACTGCAGCCAGATAAAACAAAAACAAGTACTACTGATAAACTAATGAGCGCAGCTCGGTATGATTTTAACATGTTCATTCCTCCAATGTTTCGTAATTATTTAGCGAAACATTGGTGTATACGGACCAACCTCATCATTCTCTTCACTTGATTCTTGTCTGCGTACGGAACGAATCATTCCATATTTATAAAAAATTGAAAATAGCGGTACATTTCCCGCACTATCTTCACATGTATCAACTAACGCAAAAGCTCTTTGTCTACCGCTTGATGCTTGTTGACGCACAAAGCGAGAAACATTAGCAAGGAAGAAAACTTCTAATAAACAAAGTGCTGTCGTTACAAACGATATATATAGAATTGCATCCTGCAATAAAAATTCCATCGCTTCACATCCTTAATAAGGTCATTTTAGCACATCGGGCAAATATTCTCTATTTCCTTTTATTTTCAAAAAAAGTATTTTGCATATTTTCTCAAGAAAACAATAATTAAGAAACGTTGTATTCGCTTTCTTTAGCATATTCACACACATCAATGAATAGGCTTGATTTATTAGAAATTTATAAAATTTTTGCATTATAATAAAACTATTGCCAGTTTTTGAAAAAACCTTTATTCTCTTCTTGTAATCAAAAATGAATATGGAGATGAAACATACTATGGGTCAACTAGGAGACGCCGATTACGTTCCCGACACCGCCTTTTTATCCTTCCCAGCAGCTAAAACATTTCACTTAGAATTTATGATACAGTTGGTTGTTATTTTTATAGCTTCTATTTTGTATGCAATTTCTATGAATATGTTTTTTATCCCGCATAATATGATTAGCGGTGGATTCGCTGGTGTAGGGATGATTATCGGTTATTTAATGCACTACAATATCGGTGCACTTATCTTTTTACTAAACATTCCTCTTCTTATTTTAAGTCACTTTTACTTAGGAAAGAAGACAACCTTTTTAACAGCGTACTTTGTAGCTGTTTCATCGTTAGCGATGAACATTATCCCGGTACACCAAGTTTCAGACGATATTTTACTTTCTTCTGTATTCGGTGGTGTTATCTGCGGAGCAGCTTCAGGAATTATATTCCGATTTGCTTCTTCAACAGGTGGTTTTGATGTTGTTGGATTGATTGTAGCGAAATATCGAGATGTTTCAATTGGAGCAATCATATTTGTATTCAACTTAATCTTACTTGTAGCAGCAGGTTTTATTTTCGGATGGGATATTACACTTTATACGTTAATTAGTCGATTTGTAGTCAGCAAAGTTATCGACGCTGTGCATACGAAACATATTAAATTAACGATAATGACTATTACAGAAAAAGGCGAGGAAATAAAAAGCGCACTACTACATCACGGCATACGCGGGGTGACAATGGTAGACGCTGTCGGCGGCTATACAAACCATAAGAAAAAAATGATTTACACTGTCGTGACTCGCTATGAGTTAGGCGAAATGAAACGTATTATCCGTCAAGTGGATAACAAAGCATTTATGAACATTACTGAAACAGTTGAAATTGTCGGCCGTTTCAAACGCATATAAAACAGGTTAATAAATTAAAGGGCATAACATATTAGTCATATATGTTATGCCCTTTGTTATTCAACTAACGTACCTTTTAGCATAATAAAATCACTAAGTTTATTACTACAAATCGGAGGATAGCATTCCATATACAATACTATCTGTCCATTCATCTTTATTCCAAAAATCTTGTATGAAATGGGCTTCCTTTCTCATGCCTATTCGTTCACACAATTTTTGTGAAGCTGTATTACGTGCATCAAGATTAGCCTGTATACGATGTACATTACATTCATTAAATAATTTCAATACCAAACTACTTACTGCTTCTGTTGCCAAACCTCTCCCAGCTACTTCATTTGAAAAACTATAACCAATCTCAACAGTGTCTTTCATATTTGTGTACCATACGGATAAATCACCAACTACTTTAGTTTTGTATATAACTGCCAAACTTAATATTGTTTCTTTAGTAAGTACATTATTTGCTAGCTTCTTATTAAATCTTTTCTGCATGTCTTCATGAGTCCACTTATTATGTAATAGGAACTTACATGTATCATCACTATTATAAATAGCAAATACATCCTGTAAATCAGTACTCTTAAAAGGTCTAATTATTAATCTTTCTGTTGTGAACTCCAAGTTAGCTCTCCTCCCTTACATTCATGCTATAAAACATTTTTTATAGTATTTAGGCCTCATTCTTAGATCTCACCTTGATTACATATTTCATCATAATAAATTAAAATCCTTCTTCCACTAAACTGCACCGTTAATGGTATTTCCTTACGCTTTTTATTTTTTACACTTATTACAAAATCAGATAATTCTATCATTATGTCCCTAAATGTGTTATAATGAAAGCAGACTCACAAAAAAGAGTATATAGACTTGGAAGTTTCTCTTATTTTACAAGCAAAAAGAAACGAGCAGTCGGGTATATTTCAGACACCATACACGTAACGGTTTAAACAACCGATCATCTTAGTTACTCTTCAATGATCTTTTTATAAAAAGATACGTACAATTAAAACTCACTTCAATATACTATACCTACCTTTTTGACTTCCAAATCATCTTATTACATAGGGAGATGAACATATGAATCAATATATACGATATACAATAGCTGTCCTGTTTGCTATTATCGGCGGAACAATCTGCTTCTGGACAAACACTCAGCTTGGAGAGAATATCATCTTTAATGGAATCGAAACACTTGTAAGCGCTTCAATTTTAGGCGGATACATTTACTTCCTCTTCAATCCAGAAGAAAATGCTCAAAAAACAATGTTATTAACAATGATCGGAATCGTTGGTGGATGTATTTCCTACTCAATGACAAACTATACATTACCACTTCAATTAAGCTCAGCTTTCTTCCACGGTCTATGGACTTGGTTCATTGCATTCTGCCTAGCAGACGTATTCAACCTATTACAAGACACTGAAGAAGATAGCGGTCGTCAAATTGAAAGTAACTCTTAAGCTGGAAGATACTCTTCCAGCTTTTTATATTGTTTTGCATATCCCCGCATCACGATAAAAAGAAGTTACCCTCACGGCAACTTCTTTTCCATATACCCCATCCAGTACCAACCGGATTATATCAACGATTTTTCAAATATATCGGCGATTTCTCCACTTATATCAGCGATTTTTTCATTATATCGACGGTTCAACACAAGATATCGATTTAACGACATCTTTCGACACTCGAAACGCACAACATACCCTATCCCCCAAGCAACTTACTGCCGAACTCTACGATTAAAAAGATAATTAATAAGATCGCGAGTATCTTTAATGCTACATATGCCACTTTAAAAACAACATAAATGAGCAAGACTATCAAAATAATTGATAAAATTTCCATATTTACTTCCTCCAAGCTTTGCTCTTCTTATCTCATTTTACTCGCCCCGGGCTATTTATGGAACGGCATAAGGCGACATAGAAAAAAGAGGATACCTCACCCATCGTAAGATACCCTCACCTTCAACTGCTCAAACCATTCTCTTTCTAATTGTAAATATCCCATCTCACTCTTCTCGGCGCTCTTTAATTCTTTATCAGCTTTCTTCATATAAGTATGGGAAGCTTCTAGATCATTCTCTAAATATTTGATAATTCCTTGTGTACGATAATATCCGTTTAAGTCCATTTTTGTAATAGCCTTTGCATGTTCCTTTGCTTCTTGCAAAGAAAGACTATCCATCTCATAAAGGGCTTTATATAAAAGATACCAACTATGAAAATTACTAACGAAAAACTTATTTTCTTTCGTTACAGGTAATTGAACAATTCGTTCTATATACGGTATCGCTCTTTTCATTCCCTCTTGATCTGCACGAGCAAGGAAGACAAGCATAAGTCTACTCATTATCTCTCTTATCCCTTTATTCTCTTTTATTTTCTCCTCACTCAATTCTACTAATCTTTCATCCCAATCTTTCGGTCTTTTATAACTAAATAACTCACTCGATATTTGAATCTCATATAAATGATTTCTAGCTCTTTCATCATCTTTAATTAAAATAAGAAATTGCATCCCATCACTCATAAGCGTTCCTTTTATCGGCACAATTGTAACCGCAAAGATTGCAAAATGGAAAAAGGAAAAATATAAAAGATATTGATAATAACTCACCATGTATATGTAACCGGAAGTAATACCAAACAGTAAACTCGTAATCGGTCCACCTAAAGTGAGCCATGCCCACTTTTTCGAAAGATTCGGTGTCTCTATAGAAGGTGGTACTAGTGTTGCAACGCCTCCAAAGTAAGCCCATAATTTATTTTCTCGAATGCGTAATTTTCCCTTTTCTTTTTGAATAGTAATGGGTCCTACTGTCATAAATTTAAATGTTAAACCACCTATTACACCAAATACTACATGTCCTAGCTCATGAATGGCTAACACTAATAAAAAAATTCCAACTATTGCCCATAGGTTCAAAATTACTTCTAATTTCCCAGTTCGGATTACTCCGTATAAAATGGACAAAATTAGCGCCACTGTCATTGAGCCAGCTGGCCTTCTTAAAATATCCACCTTTTTCTCCCCTTAATAAATCATTTTCCTCTGCATTTCGTACATGAACTTCCCAAGATGCAATATCCAAATAAATGAGATTAAGCCAATTAATACAAAATCGATATTACTAGCAGCTGTATATATAACGGCAGCCCACCATACATATGCCAATATTGTATTCGTAAATTCATATGCTTTATATCCAGCCTCATGCACAATGTGCTTTAATCCTTCATCTGCGTTTTTCGTCCACATTTTCATAGATTCCATATACGTTACACCTTGTTCAGGATATAGCTTATTATAACGATTTTTTGTTATGAGTCCGATAATTACTACTGTAGTTAAACAAGCAATAGAAGCTACTAAATTCCACACCGCAAATGAAACATTTGTATCCTGCAACAGTGCACGTCTACATGTAATAACCGCATATACAAACCATGCCTGCGTAACTATATCACCTACACGTAAATATATACTTATAATGCCTAATTTTCTGCCTTGTACGCTCTCTTCTTCATCGCGTGCCTCTGCTAACATACGTGTATTCTTCCAAGTATAGTACATCATTAAAATTCCAAAAATAGTACATATACCTATAAATGTATTGGATGATAATTTTCTCGGTTCATCCGAGAGTAAATTTAAAGCTATATAAGACGTTAAAAATCCTCCTATCATACTTAATGCTATTTTCCCCACAGAATCAAATTGTTTTTTTCGCTTACTCTTCATCGTCCTCTTCCCCCTCTACTAACGTAAATATTTCCTCCACCGGTACATTGAAAATTTGTGCAATTTTTAACGACAATACGATAGATGGTGCATAATCCCCACGCTCAATTAAACTAATCGTTTGCCGTGATGATCCAATCGCTTTCCCTAAATCCCCTTGTGATAAACGATGCCTTGCTCGCAATTCCCTCACTCGATTTTGAAGCTTCATGTCTTCCCTCTTTTTCATTTATTTAATTAAAATTGTAAATAATATCCTTATATTTGTCAATTATAATTGTCATTACGACTATAATAATTGACAAGATACTTATTTCTTATCTTGTATCAAATTCCTATAAAGAATGTAAAATGTGCATTAAACATAGCCTTAAAAATAAAATAAAAAAGGCAGTGCTTTTGCACTGCCTTCCTAAATTCTGACATAGAATGGATTTCATATTAACTTGCGTTTTGTAGTAATACTCGTTTTAACTGCTTACGGAAACGAATACCTAACGTAACCGCTACAATCACAATAACTCCAAAAATAATTTTACCGATATGACCTTCTAGCACTCCAAAGATATCATGTAAGTTTCCACCTAACCAGTAACCACCGATTAAGAAGAATGATACCCAAAATAGAGCGCCTGAATAAATTGTAATGGCAAAACGACGGAATGGTAAATTAATAATTCCTGCAAAGTATCCTGTGAAATGACGTACACCAGGAATAAAGAAACCAATAAAAATTAGGAAGTACCCATACTTATCAAACCACATTCTCGTTAAGTCAATTTTTCTTTGTGTTAAAAATACGTATTTCCCATACTTTTGAATGAAAGGCATACCTAATTTATTTCCTAAAAAGTATTGAATCGTCATTCCTACACTTGTCCCAATAAAGGATAGAATAATTAAAATCGGTAAACTTAAATCACCCTTATGTGCTAAAAATCCCGCATATGCTAATGTTGGCTCTCCCGGAAACGGAAGTGCAATATATTCTAACAGCAAGCCGACAAGTACAACATAATACCCGTATTGCTGAAATAATTCATGAATCCATTCCATGTCATCTCTCCTTTCAATCCCGTACAACTTCTTACTATTATTGTATAAAAAAATTGTCGAAATAACTATCACAATAGCTTACATTTTTATTACATTTTTGTAAGGGTCACACTAATGATTTTCGTTCTTTATTAAATAGTAAAAATTATTTTCCAAGTCGAAATAGCGAAAAGACGCATTAATAACATGCAGATTTCATCCATTTTTTAGCACTAAAAAAGCTCTCTTATTTTGTTCTCAATAAAAAACCATCACAAACTCATGCTAACTTCATATTAGCTTCATATACGTATTGTAAGATTATATCGGAATTTGTTGAAAAATTTAACCAATATATGACTAAGCATTAATTTGAATAAATATAAGTCGTTTTTCGAAATTGAAAAAAGGGTGAATACGAAATGGAAGCATATAAAATGCACGATTTTATTAATACAAATGTTGAATCTCATCAAAATGAAACCGTTTTTAATTTACAAATATGTGAAACAAGTGAATTTGACGTAAGTTTAACAAAATCTACAACACTATCTTTTATCGTTTCAAAAAAGAATATTAAAATTGTCACGAAAAAATGGATTAATTCAAATCAAGAAAGCATGATTGGCAAAAGCTACATCATTCCAACAAAAGCTTTTCACTATTTCTTACCAATCATTTCTGAAAATGAAGATGAGCTAAATATTCAAGTTCAAAGTTTTGGCCTACGTGGTGAGCTTTTATTAAATGAAAGATTACTTATTGATAACAACAAACACAACAGCAAAATCACTACATTCTTTGAAACATTAGATGAAAATGTAAATAAAGCATTACGAGGATTACAACTTCATTGTATGTAAGACTATTACGATAGTAAAAGGAGAATAACAATGAAAAAATTATTATTAAGCGCACTATTATCATTAGGATTTTTAACTCTTCCATTCGCTAGTGCAGAGGCAGCTACAACGAAAGATCAATTAATCGTAGACACTCAGTTAAATAAAATGGATTATTATCAGGATGGAAAATTTATAAAAAGTTTTACTGTCGCTACTGGAAAAGCTGCAACACCTACACCTAAAGGCACTTTTCAAATCGTAAATAAAATTAAAAACCGCCCTTATTATACAGGCAAAATTAAAGGCGGCGATCCACGTAATCCACTTGGTGACCGTTGGCTCGGATTAAATATGGCAGGAACTTACGGAACAACTTATGCGATTCACGGAACTAACAATAATCAAGCAATCGGCAAATGGACAACACTTGGTTGTATTCGTATGTATAACAATGATATACACTGGTTATTTGAGCGCGTTCAGCAGCAAGCTACTGTCACTGTAAAATAGCCTAAAAACAAGATTTATGTGTAGCCAAGAATTTTATGTCTTGGCTTATTTTATTTATTCATTTACAGTAGCAAAACAACTGTATTTACATATATAATAGGAATAGATTTGATTAGCTAATATCTAAACATTGATAAACGTAGATATTAAAATTATACAGTTATAATATTTTATAAATTTTATAATACATACTATAATAGAACTACTGTAATTCTGAATTATTCAGTAACACTAAACTATTCCCCTTGCTACCTTCATGATTATTTTATAGCGGGGGCTTATTATATGTATAAACAATCTGAGTCACTCGAAAAATGATGAATTCGAATATTGCAGTAAAAAGCGTTATTTAGGAGGTGTTACTATGACGCATATACTGGTGATTGAAGACAACCCAGATATACAAGAACTGATTCGTGAATTTCTAATGGCACAAAACTTTACCGTTGATGTAGTTGGTGCCGGAACAGAAGGTATTCTTCTTTTCCAAAAAAATTCATACGATCTTGTCCTCCTCGATGTAATGTTACCAGATATAGATGGCTATAGTATTTGTAAAATTATGCGAGGACAATCTGATGTACCAATCATTATGTTAACAGGCTTACATAATGAAGAAAGTGAAATTAAAGGATTTGAGTTAGGTATTGATGACTATATTACGAAACCGTTCCATTACACTGTATTTATTAAGCGTGTAGAGGCTGTATTAAGAAGGGCAGCAACGAAGGAAGCAGAAGCTGCAACTATACTACAATTCCATGAATTGATGTTAAACTCTACAGCATATGCAGCTTATGTTCATGGTAATCAAATTGAATTGACAACAAAAGAATTTGAAATTATTTATACTTTACTGCAAAATCGAGGAAAAGTATTATCAAGAAGTGATTTGTTGAATAAGGTATGGGGCTATGAACATTATGGTGATGTAAGAGTTATAGATACACATATTAAAAACTTAAGAAAAAAATTAGGAATTCCTTATATTAAAACGGTGAAAGGCATTGGCTACAAAATCGAATCGTAGCAAAGACAACATCACCAAAAATATTTTCATCAAAACCTTATTATTTTGTATTCTTTTATCACTTTGTCTTTATCAAATTATTTACTTTCTAGCTTCAAACTACGATAAAGAACGTTTTGCGAAAGAAAATGGAACGCCGACTACAGAACAGGCCGATTCAGATAAGCAAAACGACGGAAGTAAAACGAAGCAAAATAAAGCTGTGTCAAAGGGGAGTATTTCTAATTTCCAATCTTCTATTATAGATTATAAATCTCTTTCTACAGCTATCAATCACCTTTTGCAGCCTAGCCAAACTGCAAAGGCAAAAGAACATACACAAAATCTTTCGGGGAAAAATAGCACTTCTAATCCGCCTACAGAAGCAGAAAAGAAAGCCGCTAATAATGATGCCTTACATACACAAAATGCAGCAAGTAAAACAAATGATACAAATGATAATCCAAAGTTAGCAGATGCGTTGCAGCAATTAGCTCCACATATTGGCGCGACAATGCTTGCATTATCACTACTCGGATCATTAATTTATACAAAACTAATTGCCAAACCTTTTCAATATATGAGTGATGCTTTAAAAGATATTATGAATCTTGATTTCTCCGATAAAAAGCTACTTAACAAAAATGCAGATCAAACAGATTTTAATTTGCAAGTAGCTGCTTCACAAGTACCAAATATTGTGAAGAATTTACATGCAAGCAATCAAGATTTAAGAAACGAGCTCAAGAAGGAACAACAATTAGAACAATCTCGTAAAGAATTTATGTCTATGGTGTCCCATGAATTAAAAACACCAATCGCAGCCGTCATGGGACAACTAGATGGCATGATTCACGGAATTGGAGCTTATAAAGATAGAGATAAGTATTTGAAACGTTCCTACGAGATGATGCAAGACATTAACATATTAACGGAAAAAATGTCGGAATTATCCAAAATACAAAACCCTCAATTTAAACCGAATTTAGAAGTCATTTCTTTATCTAATATTATTGAGGATGTTATGAAGAAAGTAGATTACTTTGTATCTGTAAAACAATTAAATGTACAATCTAATATTAAACACGACGTACAAATTTTAGCTGATCCTAAATTTATTCAAACTGCTATTTTTAACATTATTTCAAATGCAATTCATTATACAATTGACCATCAGCACGTATATATAAAGCTTTATGAAAAACCAAATGGTTACGCATTAGAAGTATTAAATACAGGTTCACAAATTGATGAAGATAAACTTGCTCATTTATTTGAGCCTTTTTATCGCGCAAACCCTGATAAACACGGTTTAGTACAAGGTAGTGGTCTTGGATTATATATCGTGAAACAAATATTAGATAAACATCAGTTTCCTTACGGGATACAAAACACAGCTCAAGGTGTAAAATGCTCCATTGTATTCCCAAAAGCAATGTAACATTCACTATAATTACATATCCCAAACTCATACTTCATGTGTGAGTGGCGGAATTTTGTAGAGTGTCTTACTCTGTTTCGTTCGCCCGTTATCCTTATTTGGATAGCGGGCGTTTTTTATTACTTAAAAGGAGGATTTTTTATGGAAAAGTTTAAATATTCATTGCTCGTTTTATTCGGTGCTTGCAGCTACGGCATACTTTCAACTATTTTCAAACTCGGATTCATAAATGGATTTTCAGCACATCAACTCCTAGGGGGACAATATGTCTTCGGATGGATTGGACTATTTCTACTCGTTCTTTTCTTTTCACAACATAAAGTAACAAAAAAACAATTTTTTTCATTACTAACCGTCGGAACAACAATGAGTATGACTGGGATTTTTTACGCTATTTCTGTAGAAGAACTACCCGCATCTATCGCTGTCGTCCTACTCTTTCAGTTCACTTGGATTGGTGTCATTATCGAAGCCATTGCAAATCGAACATTTCCAAGCCGCGATAAGATCATATCTATCCTTATTTTATTTGCTGGTACATTGTTTGCAGGTGGTGTATTTGAAGGCCTCGGACAAAGTTTTTCTACGAAAGGGATTATCTTTGGGCTATTAGCTGCGGTCTCTTTTTCATTCTATGTTTTTGCAAGCGGGCGCGTCGCTACGGATGTTCCGCCTTATACGAAAAGCTTTCTTATGACAACAAGTGCTACTCTTATCGTATGCCTATTCTTTCCGCCAACCTTTTTAACAGACGGTGCTTTGCAAGCTGGCCTATGGAAATATGCTTTCTTCCTCGGATTATTCGGCGTTGTTGTACCTGTCATTTGTTTTTCAATCGGTGTACCAAAGGTTGGAACAGGGCTTGGTACAATATTAGGTGCAGCTGAATTACCAACTGCTATTATCGCTTCTATTACACTTGTACATGAAGTCGTAACATTCATGCAGTGGATTGGTATTATTTTTATATTGGTTGGGATTTTCACTCCTCAGCTGCTTACGGCTAGGAAAGAAAGGAAACACAATCGCGTGCATAGCGCTTGAAAAAATACAGAATTTATATAAAAGATATAACTGCAATTAAAATAAGTAAATTTATCTGGAGGTATAAATGACTATTTTAAGCATCATATTTTTTGCTATTATGTGTATCTTCTTCCTAATAAGATATATGAAAGAAAAGAAATTTTACGATTTACTTCTCATTCCCGTTTGTATATATGCAGGAGCAGTGAAAACTCCTTTCGTAGAGTACTTAAACTTTAATACTACATTTAAAATAACGTATGATATTGCAGCTATTATTCTTGTAATCCTTGCTGTACTTTTCTTTTTGAAAGATAAGAAAGAGAATCATACTGCATAACAAAAGACCTTTCATTTACTTGAAAGGTCTTTTTCTCTATCTCATTTTACCGCTCCATACAGCTTCTCTATCTCATGCTCAATTTGTTTTACATCGATTCGCTCAAATAATGGCTGCACGCTATCAATTCTACTTGGCAACGTATTTTGTGGTTCCCAATTTCGGTTCACAATCGACAATGTGTTTCGAACTCTTTCACTTGAAAATGGTAAAAATGGTTCAAGGAGATGGGCAAAATTAGCGATAAGATACACACAGTTATAAATCGTTTCTTCACATGAAACTGGATCATCTTCTCTTTGTTTCCAAGGCTGCTTTTCATCAAAATATTTATTTGCAAAACGTACTGTATCAAATATTGTTTCTAGCGCCACCTTAAATTTAGTTTGCTCAATCGCCTCTCCTACACGCTTATATAATCCTCCTACTTTATCTTTCAGCTCTACCTCAATACTTCCCTTCGGCACGATACCACCATAATATTTTTCGATAAACTTTAATGTCCGGTTCACAAAGTTCCCGTATGCACCTAATAATTCACTATTATGACTGTAAATAAATTCCCGCCATGAAAAATCAGTATCGCGATTTTCTGGTGCGTTGACAGTTAAAAAGTAACGAATAGAATCTGGATCATAGCGTTCTAATATGTCAGGCACCCATACTGCCCAGTTTTTACTTGTAGATAATTTTCTTTTTTCAACTGTTAAATATTCATTCGAAACGATATGACGCGGGATTGCTTCCTCCCCTATTCCAAGTAATACCGCTGGCCAAATGACGGAATGAAACGGAATATTATCCTTTCCGTGCACATAATATGTTTTCGCTTCGCTATCCCAAAACTCTTGATCATCTTTCCCTGTTTCTTCAGCCCAATGTTTACTCGCTGAATAATAGCCTGTCACTGCTTCAATCCATACGTAAATTTTCTTATCTTCATACCCTTCTACTGGAATTGGTACCCCGATTGGTAAATCTCTTGATACTGCCCTATCTTGTAACCCTTCTTTTACATATCTTTCTGTTAATTGAATTGCATTATCACGCCATGTTCCTTTTTCTTTTGCGATTTCTACAACTTTTTTAATTTTCTGCTGAAATGTATGCAACGCAAAATAGAAATGCTCTGTTTCCTGTACGGATGGTGTACTACCACATAACTTACATTTCTTTTCTAACAAATCGAGTGGATCTAAAATAGCTGAACACGCATCGCATTGATCTCCTCTTGCTGCTTCATGGCAATGTGGACATATTCCTTCTACATAACGATCCGGTAAAAACTGCGTACACGTTTCACAATACGCTTGTTCCACTGTTTTTTTATAAATATGTCCTTCTTCTAATAAACGTAAAAAAACATTTTGAACCGTTTCATGATGGTGCTCACTATCTGTACGTGTATAGCAATCATAAGTAAAACCAAGGCTACGAAAACATCGCTGGAACTCTTCATGATACTTATCAGCAATTTCTTTCGCTGTCACACCTTCTTGTTTTGCCCTAATTGCAATCGGTGTTCCATTACAATCACTCCCTGAAACATACAGCACATTCTCACCTTTTGCCCTGTAATAACGCGCTAAAATATCTCCAGGTAACAAACTCGCAATATGGCCAAGGTGTAACGAACCATTTGCATACGGCCAAGCGCCTCCAATAAAAATACTCATCTTACATTCCTCCTTTTAAATATAAAAAGCCCCGCCCTTATCTTAAAAAAGATAAGGGCGGGGCTGTATAAACAGTCGCGGTACCACCTTATTTCGCCAATTACTCACATAATTAGCCTTAACAAGTACGGAGCTATATGCTCTTATACTGTGGTTTTGATAACGAGTACCAACTCTCGTCGCCACCTACTATTATCATTTGATAAGTTCAGGACGAAGCTCAAAGGCCATTGTTCAAATGAATATTCTTGCTTCTTCTCAGCTACCGAAGCTCTCTGGAAAGAATGTGTTCATCCTACTTTTCCTTTTCAACGCTTTTACGTATAAAAAGTATTGTACGACTTAATAACAGAAAAATCAAACTTTTATTCAGAAAGAAAAGGAAATCCCATCCCTCTGCCGAATAACTATACGTTCACAAAAGGAGTGATAACATTGAACCAAAAACAACTAAGCACTATAAATGAAAAAAGCTGGAATACAGCTGCTTATGAAGCTTGGACGAATCACCACGGGGCACCAGCTGATTATGCGAAAAAAATCATGAAAGATCCCACGCGCGAAGTAGCACATTATTTACCTTACATACAATCTCCAAAAGGAAAATGTATTATTAATTTACTCGGCTCAAAAGGAAATAAAGCTGTCGCACTCGCTCTTTTAGGAGCTGACGTAACAGTTGTTGATATTTCAGCAAGTAATGCAAAATATGCAAATGAACTTGCGGAAGCCGCAGGCGTCTCTATTCATTACATCGTTTCTGATGTACTAGATGTAAATCTCTCCAAATCATTTGATATCGTATTACTGGAACTTGGTGTACTTCATTACTTTCTAGATTTAAAGCCACTTTTTATAACAATCTCTCAACTACTAAAGCCCGGTGGAATACTTATCCTTCGCGATTACCATCCAATATACACAAAGCTATTAGGAGTAGACCATCCATCATTTCGAGCAAGTGGAAATTATTTCGATGAAGAATTAATTGAAGATGATGTTGCTTATAGCATCCTTCTTACAGAAGCACAGAAAGAATCGCTACCTAAAACAACCATCCGTCGCTGGACGTTAGGAGAAATTATTACAACACTCGCGGAAGAACATTTTAAAATTGAAAAACTAGTTGAAGAACACGGACCTCATCAAAGATGGCTCTTCCCTTCTACTGCACCGGAAGGAATCGAAGAACGTATCCCTGGTCTATATACAATAATTACGACAGCATGCAAAAAAGGATCCCTTCACGGATAGGATCCTTTTTGCATGCTCACGCATATAAGTTGAGGTTGGAGATTACCATAATTCTGTAGAATAGGACACAAGATATTTCAACATTTCGTCTCTGACTTACGTCGTCAAAAAGGGGTATGACCAACATAACGAAGAGTAATGTTTTAGTTGATACTGATAATCGTTATCAACTAATTAGAAGTATACATGATGTCATTTCAAATTTCAATAGCATTTCTAATATTTATTTATGAATTTTATGATATGCAAATGTATACATTTTAAGAACTTTTTCTAATACCAATCTGACTCCTTCCATTATCTGCTATAATTTTCATTGAACAGATTAATAACTTCATAATAATGTTTTTATTAATTTCGTTTTGAATATCCATAAATCATAATAAACAGTTTAAATGAGGGTAGGGGTAACGATGAAATATGTTAGTATTCGAAAAAAACTACTGTTCACACTCTTAAGCATTTCTTCTTTATTTAGCATTGCTCTTATAGTTATTCTTTCATTCGCCATGAATCAAGCAAGTGAAATCGAAACGTTAAAAAATGATGTATCAAAAAGAGCGACGATTTTAAAAGAACGTGGCGATTGGTTCCAAGCACAAGTTGCTGGTTTACAAGAATATTTACTATCACATGATCAAAAAGGATTAGATAAGTTCAACCGAGAAGGGAAAAAATTAGCTGATACTAGAGAGAAAGTAACAAGTGACAAGAAGCTCCCAGAAGGAATGAAAGAAGCTATTTTAATGGGGGGAAAATGGCGTAGCGTCATAGATAATGAGGTACTACCTCTTGCTCGTGAAGGAAAATGGGACGAAGCATCCAAAATTGCTTTAGCACAAACAGATTATGTAAATGATCTTTTAGATCGTTTTAATAAATATACAAATGAAGAGAATGAGAAACGTGACGCATTAATTGCTGACGTCGAGTCTTCTTCATCACTTATTCAATATATTATTTTCTTCTCACTCATTACATGTACATTAACGTCTATTTTATTAGCATGGTGGTTCTCTGGTAAACTCGTTAAACCAATTCGACAAATTGATGAGAAGTTAAAAGAATTAGCTTCTCAAGATGGAGATTTAACGGCTAGATTACACGTAACAAGTAAAGATGAAATAGGTGACATTGCAAATTCCTTTAATCAAATGCTCACTAACTTACAGCATATAATAAAACAAGTTCAACAAACATCAACAAGTGTAAAAGAAGCTTCCGAAAATGTATTTATCGAAACGACTGCTTCTATGGAAAATACCGCAAGGACCCAAGAAACTATGAATGCTCTTGAACACAATATTCGTTCACAAGTTTCTAGCATTGAAGAAAGTTCAACTGCAATGGATGACATGGCAACAAGTGTTCAGCGTATCGCTGAGTCCGCCTCTTCTGTTACTAGTTTAGCTGTCACAACTTCAGAAAAAGCAGATGATGGGAATAAAGTCATTGAGAAATCTATTACACAAATGCACACAATTAACGAAGCTGTTAACGCTACATCACAAGTAATTGAGCGACTCATTACACATACAAATCATATCGATACTGCACTTCAATCTATTTCGAATATCGCCGAGCAAACAAATTTACTCGCTTTAAATGCTTCTATTGAAGCAGCTCGTGCTGGTGAACATGGAAAAGGATTCGCTGTTGTTGCTGATGAGGTTCGAAAACTTGCTGAACAATCTCAACTAGCCGCAACTGACATTAACCATTTACTGCATCAAATTCAAGCCGATACTAAAATAGCAAATGACATGATGACACAAGGTCAAGCAGAAGCTTCTGAAGGAATTACTGTTATTCGTACTGCCGGATCTTCATTCTCAGAAATTGTTAACCACATTAACAAAGTCTCTACGCAAATGCAAGAAATGTCTGCAACTGCTGAAGAGATGGCTGCAAGCTCTGAAGAAATGAACGCAGCTTTAAATAATATCGCCTCTATTTCAAATGAAGTTGCTGCAGAAACATTACAAACAGCACATTCAGCTGGTGATCAAGTAAACAAAATGAGTATCGTGGCTAACAAATCATCTGAAATGAAAACAATCGTACAAGAACTTGAAGTTCTCGTCTCTCATTTCAAAACAAACGCTTAAAGTGAAAATGACACAAGCTCAAAGGTATAGGAAAGAAAGTTTTACAGGTTCTCCTTTTTCACTTTAAAATATCTCTTTCTATCTCTCATTCCGTCTGCTATAATTCCTAAAGGAAATAAGAAAGCTTTATTCCAACTGGAGTAAAGCTTTCTTTCAATTTTTTACATTTATTAATTCTAATACTAAGATTTCACAAAGGAGGCTTTTAATTATATGAATTTTGTAAGTATCAGAAAAAAACTTATGTTCATGATGGGAACGATTTGCGCTTTATTTGGCATCGCCTTAGCTTTTATTTTATTTTTTGCTATTGACCAATCTCGTAAAGCTGAAACATTACAAAAAGAAATTTCTCCACTGGCAACAGAATTGAAAGAACGTGGAGACGCTTATCAAGTACAGCTATCTGCTTTAAGGGGTTATTTACTACAACATGATCAAGTCGAATTAGACAAGTTTAATCAGATGAGTAAACGTCTTGAAGATTCAAAAGATAAACTTCTTTCTAATCCAAATCTTTCTTCGTCCGTAAAAAGCACAATGGAATTAGGGTCTACTTGGAGAAAGTTCATTGAAGAAAAAGTATTCACTCTTGCAAAAGAACAAAAATGGGAAGAAGCTTTACAAGTAGCTTCTTCAGAAAACGGAACGGTCTATAAAGTAATTGGTGACTTCACAAATTACAGTAATGAACAAGCTAAATTACGTGAACAATCTATTGAAAAAATTGACCAATCTGCACTCTTAATTGAATATGTTATTTTCTTATCACTTGTTATTTGTATTGTCGCTGCAATTATTCTTGCATGGTGGTTCTCTGGTAAACTTGTGAAACCAATTCAACAAATTGACACGAAACTAAAAGAATTAGCGTCTCAAGAAGGTGACTTAACGGCACGTCTACAAGTAAATAGCAACGATGAAATAGGTGCTATCGCAACATCATTTAATAAAATGTTAGAAAACCTACAACATATCATTAATCGTGTTCAAAAAACATCAGTGGAAGTACAAACCGCTTCTGAAAATATGCTAGAAAAAACGAATACATCACGTGAGGCGACATTAAGAGTACAAAGCTCGATGTCCAACTTAAATGCAAGTATTCAATCACAAACTTCTAGTATGGAAGAAAGTTCAACTGCAATGGATGATATGGCAGTAAGTGTTCAGCGCATCGCTGAATCTGCTTCATCTGTAGCGGAACTTGCTGTTGCCACATCTGAACATGCTAGCGATGGAAGTATGGTTATCCAAAAATCTGTTTCACAAATGACAACAATACACAAAGCTGTAAATGCTACGTCAGAAGTGGTTGAACGTCTAATCACCCATACGAAATATATTGATACTGCTGTACAATCTATTTCTAATATTGCTGAGCAAACAAACTTACTTGCTTTAAATGCTTCTATTGAGGCAGCTCGTGCTGGCGAGCACGGAAAAGGATTTGCTGTCGTAGCTGACGAAGTTCGAAAACTTGCTGAACAATCTAAAACAGCTGCAACAGACATTAATCAATTACTACATCAAATTCAAAATGATACAGAAACTGCTAGCTCTATGATGTCTCAAGGCCGTTCTGAAGCATTTGAAGGTATCAATGTTATTCGTGAAGCTGGTACTTCTTTCACAACAATTGTGGAACAAGTAAATAAAGTATCTACTCAAATGCAAGATATATCAGCAACTGCTGAAGAAATGGCTGCAAGTGCTGAAGAAATGAATGCTTCACTTAATAACATCGCTTCTATCTCTACTGAAGTATCCAGCGAAACTGCCGCAACGGCACAATCTGCTGAACAGAAAGTTATTGTTATGAATGAAATGACAGTAACTGCTAGAAAAATGAAACAAACAGTTGAAGAGTTAGATCAACTCGTATCTCATTTTAAAACAGAATAGATGTTCAAAAATATCCCTTCTTTGAAAGAGGGATATTTTTTTGAGCTCATTTCCTGCACATTATGCTCATTTCCGTTATAATGAGAATCGATATCATTAAAGTGTAGGAGGGGCTGCTTATGTCACAAGAAGCATTTGAAAATAAATTATTTGCCAATTTAGAAGCTGTTATTGACCCTGAACTAGGTGTTGATATCGTTAATCTTGGATTAGTGTATGACGTTACAGCAGATGAAAATAATAATGCTGTCATTACGATGACTATGACTTCTATCGGTTGTCCAATGGCTGGGCAAATCGTATCAGACGTTAAAAAAGTATTATCAACAAACGTACCTGAAGTTAATGAAATAGAAGTAAATGTCGTTTGGAATCCGCCCTGGTCGAAAGAACGTATGTCACGTATGGCAAAAATCGCATTAGGTATTCGCGACTAAATAAAGTGGAAATTTCATCATTTGCGGATAGCGGGATAAAGAAAAGACCTGACTAGGACGTCAGGTCTTTTCTCTTATTATTTTACACCTACTGCATCATAAGCTTTCGTTACAGCTTGTACAGCTTTAGAGTTTTTACCGTATAAATCTTCAGCTGACTGAAGTGCCGCTTGACGCATCATTTTGAAGTCAGAGTTTGCAGTTAAATATTTCGTAAGCGCACGGTAGTAAATTTTTTCTGTTGCTTCACGGCCCACTCCAGTTACTTTCACGCCGTAATGATCTCCGCCTTCAGATACTAAATAAGCAGCTTTATTATTAATACTACTGTTAATATGAACGCCGCCATTATCAGCTGTTCCAGTATAACGTTTACTATAGTGATCTGGGTAACCTTCACTTGGTTTTAATGGGTTTGGAATAGACGCTGGATCTTTTAATGAACGAAGTGCATCGCCTGGTTTATCAGGTGTATAAATGTCAGCACCTAAATCCCAGCTCTTCTTCTCAACCATAACACCCATAATGTCAGATAACGATTCATTTAACGCCCCTGACTCATTTTTGTAAACAAGGTTTGCTGTATGTTCAGTTACAGCATGCGTTAATTCGTGACCGATAACATCAAGTCCAGCAGATAATGGAATGAATGTTTTTCCATCGCCATCACCGTACATCATTTGCACACCATTCCAAGCTGCGTTATTCCAAGCTGTACCTACGTGAACAGTTGAAATAAGCTTCGCACCTTTATCATCGAAAGAGTTACGATTAAATGTCTTTTTGTAGTAATCATATACTTTTCCCGCATTTACATGCGCATCAACTGCAGCTTTATCTTCGAAGAACTTAGATTTACTTTCAACTTCTTCTCCTGTATATCCAAGCCATTGTGAGAATAAATTAAACCAGTTCTCGTCCATATTTTCTGCATCAAATGTATGAACACCTTGTCCTCGTTTACCATCAAACAAGTTGAATTGTCCTGTTTTCGTATCTTGAGCAATTTCAAATGATTGTCTAGCACCTAATACTCCGTAACCAAATCCAGTAATGTTATCTACAGCGTTATATTTCTCAATAACATTTCCATTCGTTGCATCAACAAAATAATGCCAATATCCTGGAGCTGGTTTTGAAATCGATGCCTTAACTAAGTATGCAAGATAGTAATTACCGTCCTTTTCATATACAAATAAATCTTTTTTCACACCGTCATAACTCTTTACTTTACCAATTTCTTTCTCAATATCTGCCTTTGCAATCGTTTCTGCTTGTTCCGCAGTAATGCTTGCAGCTGCAGGAATATTTTTATCATCTAAATTCGGAATAACTTGTCCGAAGAATGCTTTTACATTATTCTCTTTATCAAGTGTAACAGTTTGATCAGAACCGTACACAGGAATGTTATTATGTTTTTCAACTAGCTTCACATGTGTCGTATCAGATTCAGCGTCTTTTTCTTCCCCAACGATATTAAAATGCTTTTCAATATTTCCTGCTAATTTAAACATATCTTTCTTACTCTCTAAGTATTGAAAGACTGTCTCTTTTTTATCTAGTCCTTCCGGTGCTTTCCATTCTTCACCTATGTATGCAGGTGTTTTAAATTCTTGATGATATTGAATTTTTTGTTCTTCCGCTTTCGTTGTCGTTGCCCCAAACGCTCCAAATCCCCCTGCGATAACAGTTAACGCTAATGCTGATGAAATGACTTGCTTTTTCACTATAACATTCCCCATTCCCATAAAGATTTTTGACACTTTTATACAATTCTTATTTTCCCAGCCGATACCTCTACCAAAATTTTGAGAAACATTTTTCAGACAATTCCAATCAAAAAAAGAGAACATCTATCGGATGTCCTCTTTTCTATAAACCTTTTATTGTTTTTTCAATTCAATTGCTAAATAATGAGATTGCTCTTTTGCTTCAATATGAATATCTTCTTCTACCGCTTCTGCTGCATCACGCATAACAAGATTTTCACCATTGATTACACTGCTTCCTTCAATTTGTACAAGGTACAATTGACGGCCTTCTTTCACTGGAAAATGAATTTCTTTTCCAGCCTTTAATGATAAGGAATATAAATTCGCATCTTGGTGAATTTGAATTGGTGCATTTCCTTCTACTGAAGATACCATATGGAACCATTCATTTTCACGCTTGCTCCAATCAAATTTAAACTCACCATAGTTTGGTTTATGATCTGCACGGTCTGGTAAAATCCAAATTTGTAATAAACGCAGCGTTTTATCGCCTAAATTATGCTCGCTATGAAATACACCCGTGCCAGCACTCATATATTGAACATGTCCACGCTCAATCGTTCCACGATTTCCCATGCTGTCTTCATGTGTTAAAGCACCATCTACAACGTAAGAAATAATCTCCATATCACGATGTGGATGCATATCAAAACCAGTTTGCGCCGCTACTAGATCATCATTAATAACACGTAACGCTCCGAAGTTCATGTTATTTGGATTATAGTAATTGGCAAAAGAAAAATGAAAATGTGTATTTAACCAACCATGATTTGCTCTGCCCATATTTTTATAATCAACTTTTCTAAACATATCCTTCACCTCATACTATCTCGAATTCGAGATTTATTTCAAGATTTTTTTCTTACTGTAACTTTTTTAGTAGTGTTAATAATTGCTTTTGTTCCTCTATATTTAAATTATGAAACTTCTCTGCTTGGAACGTTTCTTGAGGTGGGACGATTTCCTCATATAAAGCTCTTCCCTTTTCTGTTAAAGAAATATATTTCGTAGTACCCTCTTGTTCACGCAAAATCCACTCAAGCTGCTCCATTTTATTTAAAAGCTGCGTTACATTTCCTTTCGTAACAAATAGCTTATTTCCAAGTTCTTGCTGCGTTAAACGATTATGTCCTCCAACTTGAGCTAACACATCAAACTGGGCGGCAGATATATTCCATTTTTTCAAATGCTGATTCGTCTCACGAATACTCTTATTATAAAAGCGTGACAAACGAAACCATAATAGTAGCCCTAGTCTATCTTCTGTTTTCATTTCATCACCTCGCTCGTTTCATATCATTAGTTTAGAACTAAACTTAATAAAAGTCAAATACTTATTTTTAATAAGCATAAAAAGCACAGCGCTATTTCTCCACTATGCTTTACATTAACTTTCTACTCTTATATTCATCCAATTTCCTCTCCGCGAACTTCCTCGCATCTTTTTCAATCCACCGCTCTTCGTACCGTTCACTTCCCACATACAATATATCTCTCTTATGCTGCATCGCATGGCGAAATTCATGCAGTAGCGTTTTGAGAACTTGCTCATACTCTTCCCACATACAAACGAAAATTAATTTCTTTTCTTTATGATAAAAACCACCTACTGGGAATAGGAACTCTTCTTCCTCTTCCCCTAATGATAGAAGTACATCATTTGCATCACACGTATCACAAAAAATAACGGGTGTTTTACATACTTCAATAAGAGAACACAAATCCTCTCTCAGCTTTTTGACATCCCAAGGAAGCTCCGAATCCAACACATACCAATTCTCTACCTGTTGATATACATTTTGAAACTGGAGTTCCATTTTTCTTTATTCCCCTTTCCAAACTCCCTTTTTCTATATGTATGCCACAATATAGTAAATATTAAACGTATTCTTTCATCCTTGAAAAAATGCCAATAAAGAAGGGATCTATGTCGACATAAATCCCTTTTTTCATAAATATCTTGTACTTTGATTTAAAAAAATTCAGCTCTTCTTCATATCCCACTTAAAGATTTTATTTAAGAATTTATATACATTCTTCGACTCCTTTGTCAGAAGTGGGCCTAAAATGGATAGTATAAGCACGTATAGTGCTGAGAATGGTTTCAAGACTGACATTAAACCACCGGCGATACCAATATTAGCCATAATGATGGAGAACTCTCCTCTTGAAACGATTGTTAATCCGATATTTGTTGATGCTTTATGAGATAATCCTGCTTGTCTTCCTGCAATCATTCCTGCTACAAAGTTGCCGATTATTGTAAGAAGGACAGCACCTAACGTTAACCATATCGCTCCGCCTAATGAGAACGGATCAATACTTAACCCGAAGCTGAAGAAGAAAATAGCTCCGAAAAAGTCTCTAAATGGAACAACAAGATGTTCAATTCGGTCACTATGCTCTGTCTCAGAGAAAACTAATCCTAGAAGAAGTGCTCCAATTGCTTCTGCAACGTGAATTGTTTCTGAAAAACCAGCAATGAAGAATAACGAAGCAAATACTACAATAATAAAGATTTCATCTGAGCTAATATTGAGCAATTTATTTAATAACGGCGTAGCCTTTCTAGCTACTATAAAGAATAGAAGCATATATCCTAAAGCAATTCCAATTGAAGTAAGGGCACCTAAGAAGGAAGCGTGATCCCCTAGTACTAAACCAGAAACAACTGATAAATATACAGCAAGGAATATATCTTCAAACATAATAATTCCTAAAATTAATTCGGTTTCATTATTACCAGTTCTTCTTAAGTCCACTAACACTTTAGCAACGATAGCGCTAGAAGAAATCGTAATAATACCCGCAATAATTAAGATTTCTAGTAATGGGAATCCCATTATAAATCCGTATAACAAACCAAGTGAAAAGTTAATTAAAATATAAATCGTTCCACCAATCGCAATAGAGCGTCCAGATTTAATTAGTTTTTTCATTGAAAATTCTAATCCTAGATAGAATAGAAGGAATAGAACCCCAATCCGTCCAAGGAAGGAAATTACACTTGCACTTTCAATAAATTTGAGATCGATAACACCTATTGTCGGTGCATGCGGTCCTACTAACATTCCAAGAACGATTAGAAAAGGAATTACTGAGAATTTAAATTTTCCAGCAATTACTGCTGCAATTGCCACTAAAACTAAAGCTGTACCAACTTCAAAAATTAACGTATCCATCTAATCAGTCCCCCCTATTTGAAAGTAATTCATTAATGATTTTTTTAATTTCTTCTCTCTCACCTGAAACTACAAGCATATCTCCTTCTTCAATTACTGTTTCTGGTCCTGGATTAAATAGCTTCTTCATGTTCTTCTTCATAACCGCGATTATTGTTACGCTATATGTTTTTCTTATTTCAAGATCGCCAATTGTTTTTCCGATTGCTGGAGCTGTATTCTCCACTTTGAACCACTCAATCGCTAAACCTTCAAAAACCATCTCAACATTTTCTAACGCCCTAGGCTTATATACCATTCCACCTAATATTGCAGCGATTTGTCTTGCCTCTGAGTCACGTAGTGAAATACTTGAGATGCTTTCTTCATGGTCTGAATCAAAATGATACATTTCTCTACGACCATCATCATGAATGACAATTACCATCTTTTCATTACCTTTCGTAACGATTTGAAACTTATAACCAATACCCGGAAGTTCACTTTCTCTAATATTCATTTTTAGCTCCTCCATAACTTATTTATTTTAATTTTCTGTTTTTCTGTCTTTTATTCATCCAATCAACTTTAGAAATTCTAACCACTCAGGATATTTGTGATTTGGAAATCTTTTATTGTAATAATAAGTGGACCCTAAAAAGATACTTAAAGATGTAATGATAAAAAATATATTACTTCTCATTTTCAAACTCTGAAGGCTTACTTTCCATAAAGAATCTTCTTTCAAATTATCCCCACCTTCTCGCTTTAAATTTAGTTTTTTAAAATGTAAATAATTCTAAAAATATTACGATGTAACATAATCATAACATAAAAAAGTTTTAAGTAACATAATTTTTTAGAAAAATTGATTCTCGTATATTTTTTGCATATAATTTTCTTATTACGAAAAAAAGGAAGTGTATTATATGGTTGATATCTTTAGCAGATTCCTTGAGGTAACGAATAATATTTTATGGTCATATATTCTTATTGCAATGCTAATCGGCTTCGGTCTTTACTTCTCTTTTAAATTAAAATTTGTCCAAATTACTCATTTCAGTGAGATGGTCAGCTTAATTAGTAAAGGGTTTAATCGAAAAGAAAAAAAGAAAGATAGCATCTCACCATTCCAAGCATTTTGCTTAAGTGCAGCAGCACGTATCGGTATCGGAAACTTAGCTGGTGTAGCATTAGCAATTTCAATGGGTGGACCTGGCGCAATATTTTGGATGTGGTTTATCGCAATTATCGGAGCAGCTACTAGTTTTGTAGAATGTACACTTGCGCAAATTTATAAAGTAAAAGATGGCAGTAGGTTCCGTGGTGGACCAGCATATTACATGGAAAAAGGGTTAAACAAACGCTGGATGGGCGTCTGGTTCTCACTTCTTATTACAGTTGCGTACGGATTAATTTTCAATTCAGTGCAAGCGAATACAGTAACAATAGCGTTTGAAAATGCTTTTGGACTAGAGCGAACAATCGTAGGAGCTCTATTAGCCTTATTAGTTGCAGTTATTATTTTTGGTGGCATTAAGAGCATTTCACGTATTACAGAAATGATTGTTCCGCCAATGGCAATCGTTTATATCGGCGTGGCTATTTTTGTCGTTATTAACAACTTCAGTATGTTACCAAGCATTTTTATAGAAATATTTAATGGTGCATTCGGTTTAGACCAAGCCATCGCTGGTGGTATTGGAGCAGCAATCAAGTTCGGAATTCAGCGCGGTTTATTCGCTACAGAAGCAGGAATGGGTAGCTCTCCTAATGCAGCCGCAACATCTGATGTATCTCACCCTGTAAAACAAGGGCTTGTTCAAGCATTAGGCGTTTTCGTAGATACATTCTTAGTATGTACATCAACAGCATTTATCGTATTATGTTCTGGACTTTACAAAGGATCAAATTTAGAAGGTATCGAATTAACACAAAACGCATTAAGTTCACAAATTGGACCGTGGGCAAGCACTTTCTTAGCGATTATTATTTTCCTATTCGCTTTCAGTTCACTTCTAGGAAACTACTATTATGGTGAAACAAATATCGCATTCATTAAAGAAAGTAAAACATGGTTAATGATTTATCGTGTTGCAGTTGTCGGAATGGTATTCTTCGGATCAATCGCTGCTCTTAAAACAGTTTGGAGTTTAGCTGATTTATTCATGGGACTAATGGTATTCACAAACTTAATTGCCATCTCATTCCTTAGCAAATTTGCTTATGCTGCATTAGTAGACTATTTGAAGCAAAAGAAACAAGGAAAAGATCCTGTCTTCGTTGCAAACTCTATCCCTGGCTTAAAGAATACAGAGTGCTGGGATGGGCAAGATGTAGAAGAAAAACAAAAGGCTGTTTAACAAACAAAGGCCCTATTACTTCACCGTAATAGGGCCTTTTATTTACAACAGTTCATAATTTGTTCAAATTAATTCCAGCAAAAGGGTTGATTTATAGAGATTACTAGATTATAATTATTATAAATTAGTAATTGATATCACATAACAACTCAAAAGGAGATTGATCATAATGAACAAACAAGTAATCGAAGTATTAAACAAACAAGTAGCAGACTGGAGCGTTTTATTCACAAAACTTCACAACTTCCATTGGTACGTAAAAGGACCTCAATTCTTCACATTACACGAGAAATTCGAAGAACTTTACACAGAATCAGCTACTCACATCGATGAAATTGCAGAACGTATTTTAGCAATTGGCGGCAAACCAGTAGCAACAATGAAAGAATACTTAGAACTATCTTCTATTCAAGAAGCAGCATACGGAGAAACTGCAGAAGGGATGGTCGAAGCAATCATGAAAGACTACGAAATGATGCTAGTCGAACTGAAAAAAGGCATGGAAATCGCTCAAGACTCTGACGATGAAATGACATCTGACCTACTACTAGGCATCTACACAGAACTAGAAAAACACGCTTGGATGCTACGTGCGTTCTTGAATCAATAATAATTAAAAGCGGAAGCGGCTCGTTCAGAACAGGAGGGTGTTGGAACTCCTGATTACGAGGCGCTTTTTGCCTCGAATGAAGGAGTGAAACAACCGACTGTTCTAGCCGCTGGAGCTGGATATCACTTAAAAGCGGAAGCGGCTCGCTCAGAATGTGAGGGGGATGGAGCTTTTGACGTAGAGGCGCTCTTTGCCTCGCAGGAAAAAGCGAAGCCACCGAACATTCTAGCTACCGGAGCTGGATATCATTTAAAGCGGAAGCGGCTCGTTCAGAGTCGCTTTTTTCTATAGATTGATCGCGCATGCTGGTACATGAAATTTATATCAGCGATTTTTCCAATATATCGGCGATTCCCCCCAACATATCAGCGATTTTCCAATTATATCGGCGATTCCATCCAATATATCAGCGATTTTTCAATTATATCGACTTATCGACAAATCACGACAATATTAACACGCCCCTCTCCCCTACTTTTATCAATATATTACAATCTCATCTATGTTAAAATATAGGCAACACCCTTTAGCTTTTCCAAATTCATCATTTACTACTTAAATGACGGGAGTGGTTCAGTTGAAAGACTACTTAATTAGAGCATTTTTTGCGTTAATAACAGTTGGGATTCTCTTACTTATAGCTAATATTTTCAATATACGTGTCGAGGTTAAGGACTATGCTTTCCTCGTTGTCGTAGCAATTGGTGGCGGCTGGGGTGGCTGGTACCTGTATAAAAAACAAAGCAATCAAAATGATAAAGGCATTCCAAAGTAATATGGAATGCCTCTTTTTATTGCCTTCTGTAATAAATAATGAAATTCAGACCACTAATACAACCAATCGCAATAAACATGTTAAAACTCTGCACATCTCCGGCTAGATTATACTCATCAACGATGAATCCAGACATAAACAACGTTATCGCGGAAACACCGATACACAATACCGAGATAACTCAAAGTGAAAATTCATTAATCAACTCTTTCTTCTGTCTCAAAACAATTAGCATAACAAGAATAGATGCTGCTAAAATACTTTTAAAAACCGGTCTTAAATACACAAACTCCTCCATCTCTTTCTCCTTTTCCAAAAACATTACATCTAAAAATTAACATATTTAACCAAATTAAAAACACATGCCATCTTAAATTAAAACGACATGTGTTTCCGTATTTGCTATGATAGTTGCTTCCACTTCGTTCCCAAAACAGGACGCTCATAATTTTGGATTGCATGAATTAGTTTATCTGCTGTCTCTGCTGAAACGATCAATTCTTTATTTGATGGATTCATAAATCCTTCTTCTGCTGCACGTTCAACCATTTGCAAAATTGGTCCATAAAAACCTTTTATGTTTAATAAACCAACCGGCTTATTATGTATACCAATTTGTGACCAACATACAACTTCAAATAGTTCTTCAAACGTTCCGTATCCGCCTGGAAGCGCAATAAAAGCATCTGCAAGCTCTGCCATTTTAGCTTTACGTTCGTGCATCGTCTCTACTTCAATTAATTCTGTTAATCCTGTATGCACAATTTCTCCTCGGAATAGACCGCGCGGCATAACACCTGTTACACGTCCACCTAAACGAAGAACTTCGTTTGCTACTTCTCCCATTAATCCGACACATGAACCACCGTATACGAGCTCATAGTCGTTCTCAACAAACATTTTACCTAACTGAATTGCCTGCTCTTTAAATTCTGGTCTCTCCCCTAAATTAGAACCTGCAAACACACAAATCTTTCTCATCCCTACACCCCGAAACTATATATTGTTATGATACAATGAACATTGTACAACATATTGAGGAGATGAGGAAGAAATGGATATCGTTGCATTTCAAAGATGGGTTGAGGAATTTTACGAAAAACGAAGCTGGTCACAGTATAATGCCTTTATTCGCTTAAATTTCTTAACCGAGGAAGTTGGGGAAGTTTCACGAGTCGTTCGTGCTATTGAAATTGGCCGCGATCGCCCTGATGAAGATGCGAAAACAGAAGAAGAGCTAAAACAAGAACTAAAAGAAGAACTTGGCGATGTACTATCTAACCTTATTATTCTTTCGCAAAAATATGATTTAGACTTACAAGACATTATGGATGCACACGTCACAAAGCTTTCGAAAAGGTTCGAAGTATCTAAATGAGAATATTATCAATTATGGTATAATATTCTTGTCACAATACTAAGGGGGATTTTATGTTATCAAAAAAATTGCACGACGCATTAAATGAACAAATGAACTTTGAATTTTACTCTGCCCATGCTTATATGGCAATGGCTGCTTACTGTACAGCTGAGAGCTATGATGGATTCGCTAACTTTTTCCTTGTACAAGCTGAAGAAGAACGTTTCCACGCAATGAAGCTTTACAACTATATTAATGACCGCGGAGAACGCGCTATTATTACTGGATTTGATAATCCAAATAACGAATACGAATCTGTATTAAACGCTTTTGAAGTCGCACTTGAGCACGAGCGTGAAGTAACGAAACGTATTTATAACTTATCTGATATCGCTTGGGACGAGCGTGAACATGCAACAATTACATTCTTAAAATGGTTCGTTGACGAACAAGTTGAAGAAGAAGCTTCATTCGATAGCATCATTCAAAAATTAAAACGTATTACAAGCGATTCAAACGCACTGTTTATGCTAGATGCTGAATTAGAGAAACGTACATTTACGCCTCCAGCTGAATAATATTTCAATCACCTTAATACATGTATTGAGGTGATTTTTTTGTTTGCTCTCTATCTTAAAATCACCTTAAATTTCCTCATATTTGACATAGTGCCAGCTATAAAATGGTATTATTTTCAATATAAAAACGAATATACGAGGAGAGGAAAAATGAATCAACGTGTAGAAGCTGTTGATGCAATTCGTGGTTTCGCTTTGTTTGGCATTTTACTAGTCAATATGACATTAATTCAATTCGGGTTCTTCACCAGTGAAAAACCAACTTATCTATTCGGCGATCTTGATAAAGGCGCTAATTGGTTTATTCAATTCTTCGGCACACATAACTTTATATCCCTATTTTCTTTTCTATTTGGGCTTAGCATTATTTTGTTACAAAAAAGTATTATCGCAAAAGGAAAAAAATTCTTCCCCACATACATAAGACGTATTATCATTCTTTTACTACTCGGCTACATTCACGGCACTTTTGTTTGGGAGGGAGATATTTTATTTGCATACGGAATAATTGGGATTTTCTTAATGATGTTCATCAATCGAAAACCGAAAACTTTGCTCATTTGGGCGATTATTCTACTCGCACTTATTACACTTATGTCTTATCAAACTGATCCATCTACAAATATAAATGATTTTGCACCTTATACTGAAAAAGAACATAAAGTCCATCAAACTGGAAGCTATATGGATCACGTCAACTTTAGATTGACTGAAAATCCTTTTGATTACATGGGAATTGACGGTGCATTCGGATTATTTTTCATATCAGTTTTCGCAATAATTTTTATGTCTCCACTGTTTCTACTCGGAATGTATGTAGGGAAAAAAGGCTGGCTATTTGAGGTCAATAAACATATACCTGCTGTCAAAAAAATATGGTTTGCCACCGGTCTCTTTTCTTTTACAATTAAAATCTTAGCTATGTTCGTAAAGCACCCGCTTTTAATTATGTTACAAGATGGCCTTACACCAGTAACTATGACCTTCTTTTACGGAAGCACAATCATTTTATTATTCCATTACAAAAAAGCAACCCGTCTACTAACATACATGGCGAACATGGGGAAAATGTCCGTTAGTAATTACTTAGCGCAATCTATTATCGCAACAACCATTTTTTACGCATATGGATTTGGCTTATACGAGAAAATTGGCTATTTCTTTGGTATTCTTTTAACCATCGGAATTTATACGATTCAATTATTCGTTAGCACCTATTGGCTCCAAAAATACCGAATGGGGCCAGTGGAATATGCGTGGAGACTGGGAACTTATTTAGAGAAACCACGTTTTAAAAGAGACTTGGATAAAGCAAGTTAAACAAAAAAGCAATGAGCCTACGCTCATTGCTTTTCTTAATTTATTAAAGCATAACCCCAACGATAATCGCTGATAATATACTTACTAACGTTGCACCGTATACAAGTTTTAAACCGAATGATGATACAACGTTTGCTTGTTTGCCATCGATACTCTTCGTTGCACCTGCGATAATTCCGATAGATGAGAAGTTCGCAAATGATACAAGGAAGATAGATAAAATACCTACTGTACGAGCTGATAAATCACCAGCTACTTTACCAAGGTCAAGCATTGCAACGAATTCGTTCGTTACTAATTTTGTTGCCATAATTTGTCCTGCTTGTAGCATCTCTGATGTTGGAATACCCATTACGAATGCTAATGGTGAGAAGATATATCCTAAAATGCTTTGGAACGTGATTCCGAAAATTGAATCGAATACACCGTTAATTGCTGTAATTAATGCTACGAAACCGATTAACATCGCCGCTACTGTTACAGCGATTGAGAAACCAAGCATAATATATTCGCCTAACATTTCAAAGAATGTTTGTTTCTTGTCTTCTTGTAATTCTAAAATATCGTCTTCTTCTTTTACTTCATATGGATTAATGATATGAACGATAATGAATCCACTGAATAAGTTTAATACTAGTGCTGTTACTACATATTTTGGATCAATCATTTTCATATAAGAACCGACGATTGACATCGATACTGTAGACATTGAAGATGCACAAAGTGTGTATAAACGATTTTTCGGTAATTTGCTTAGTTGATCTTTTACTGTAATGAATACTTCCCCTTGACCAACGATTGCAGCTGCTACCGCATTATATGATTCTAGTTTTCCTAAACCGTTAACTTTACTTAATAGGAAACCGACTGCACGAATGATAATCGGTAAAACTTTAATATGTTGCAGAATCCCGATTAATACTGCTAAGAAAATAATCGGTAATAATACTGTTAAGAAGAATGGTGCTTGTCCATCGTTTGCTAGACCACCAAATACGAAATTAACCCCAGCTTCCGCAAATTTTAAAATAGCGCCAAATCCATCTGCGATTCCTTTTACTAATACGAATCCGACCTTTGTATTTAGTAAGAAATACGCAAGTACCAATTGAATGACAAGCATAAGTGCAATTGGTTTATATTTAATTTTCTTACGATCTGAACTGATAAGGAAACCTAGTACAAACACTACAAGTAAACCGACTAGAAACATTACGAACTTCATATGTGAATCCTCCACTTCTCCCACGAGTTATTGGTCGTATAACGTATAACGAATGACGTCTGACCATTGTTGTTAAAAAAATTTAAAACCCCTAAAACTATTCAACTGTCATCTAAAATCAGTAAGCGTTTACATAAATTGCAATTTATAAAAGGTAGCTTCTTCTCTCCTACCATAATTGAAAGTCTGAAATTGATACCACCTACAAATCAAATTGTAAGCGTTATCTAGACGAAATGCAATATAAATTTTAAAAGATTTTTATATGTTAATATATTCCTAATTAATTGGTTTTTTCATGCAAATTTACCATAAAAATAGCCCTAGCTATGAGCTAGGACCATCTTTTTTTATAACATAACACCAACGATAATCGCTGATAGAATACTTACTAATGTCGCACCGTACACAAGGCGTAGACCAAATGATGATACAACATTTGATTGATTTTCATCGATACCTTTCGTTGCACCTGCGATAATTCCGATAGAT
>NZ_KV827857.1:148386-305186 GCF_001836235.1 Bacillus sp. HMSC036E02
AGATGAGAAGTTCGCAAATGATACAAGGAATACAGAAAGGATACCAACTGTACGAGCCGATAAATCACCAGCTACTTTTCCAAGATCAAGCATCGCAACAAACTCGTTTGATACTAATTTTGTTGCCATAATTTGTCCCGCTGTTACCATCTCAGCTTGCGGGATACCCATTACGAATGCTAATGGTGAGAAAATATATCCTAAAATAGCTTGGAATGTAATACCGAACATTGAATCAAACAAGCTATTAATTGCTGTAATTAATGCTACGAAACCAAGTAACATAGCTGCTACTGTAATCGCAATCGTGAAACCAAGCATAATGTACTCGCTTAGCATTTCAAAGAATGATTGTTTTTTCTTATTTTCTAATTTCAGTGTATCTTCTTCTTCTGTAATATCGTACGGGTTAATAATATGAATGATAATGAAACCACTAAATAAATTTAATACAAGTGCTGTTACTACATATTTCGGTTCGATCATTTTCATATAAGAACCAACGATTGACATCGACACTGTCGACATAGAAGATGCACATAATGTATATAAACGATGTTTTGGGATTTTACTTAATTGATCTTTTACTGTAATAAATACTTCTGCTTGTCCAACAATGGCAGCTGCTACTGCATTATATGATTCTAGTTTTCCTAGACCATTTACTTTACTTAACAACGTACCAATAGCACGAATAAATATCGGTAAAATTTTAAAGTGTTGCAGAATTCCGATTAAAACCGCAAAGAATACGATTGGTAATAGCGCTGTTAAGAAGAATGAAACCTCTCCTTTATTAACAAGACCACCAAATACGAAAACGATTCCAGCTTCCGCATATCCAAGAAGTGCGCCAAATCCATCTGAAATTCCTTTTACTAAAATATAACCAACTTGCGTATTTAATAAGAAATAAGATAATGCTAGCTGAATAATAAGCATAATTGCGATTGGTTTATACTTAATCTTCTTTCGATCGGCACTTATAAGAAAACCGAGTACAAATACAACGAGTAATCCTACAAGGAACATAACAAACTTCATTAATAAAATCCTCCATTTAACTCTTCATTAACGTTGAACGTCTGACCATTCAAAACAAGAAATAATCCGAACTTTCCATTTCTCCTCCGTAACCTTCGATTGGATAGGAAATGTCATGAAAACTCTTGTTTCAAAGGCATTTTCCATTCTAACATAAATCACAACTCATATCCGCACTTTTCTTTAAAAAATTATATTTAATTATGAAATGCTCATAAATGTTCGTCTTTTACCATCTATAAACAACTGGATAAAACAAAAAATGAGCATCAAGTTTCACTTGATGCTCACCTCATTATACTGCTTTTTCTTTATCAGCTACTGCTGACTTATCCCAGCACTCTGTATTTTTCAAACCTGGAATAGAATCCGCATAGAATACCGGATCTTTCCCTTGTTTCTTTTGCTTTACGTAATCTGATAATGCCGCAAAAGCATACTTAGAGAGGAATACAATCGCCACTAAGTTAATAACAGCCATAATACCCATGAATAAATCTGCTACATCCCAAACGATTTGAATTGTCGCTACAGATCCTAACATAACCATACCAAGTACAGCAATGCGGTACGCTGTTAATAGCACTTTACTTCCATTTAAGAATTCAATATTTGTTTCACCATAGTAGTAGTTACCTACTAATGAACTAAATGCAAACAAGAAGATTGCAACTGCTACAAATATAGAAGCCCATGGACCGATATGTTGACTTAACGCCTGCTGCGTTAATTGAATTCCATTTAAATCAGCTGCATTATGCACATCTGATAAAAGAATAATAAATGCTGTACAACTACAAATTAATAATGTATCTGTAAATACCCCTAAAGTTTGAATGAAACCTTGTTTAACTGGGTGCGTTACGTTCGCAGTCGCTGCTGCGTTCGGCGCACTACCCATACCTGCTTCATTTGAGAATAATCCGCGTTTTACCCCTAGTAAAATCGCGGCTCCTAGTCCCCCACCTACTACTTCTTTAATTCCGAAAGCATGTAAGAAAATCTCTTTAAATACATACGGAATTGCCGTAATGTTTGTTACAACAACGAATAATGCCACTGCTACATAAATAATTGCCATTACTGGAACAATCATTTCAACCGCGCGAGCAATTCGTTTTACTCCGCCGAAAATAATAACTGCAAGTAAACCAGCCATAACAAGACCTACTAACCTACTATCTGTTTTGAATGCCCCATCAAAGGCAGCCGCTACAGTATTAGACTGTACAGCATTAAAAATTAATCCGAAACTTACTGTTATTAGAACAGAGAACACAACACCTAACCAGCGTTTCTTTAAACCCTTTTCCATATAATACGCTGGGCCCCCACGGAATGCATTCCCATCTTTCACTTTATAAATTTGCGCTAATGTGCTCTCTACAAATGCAGAAGCACCCCCAATTACCGCGATTAACCACATCCAAAATACTGCTCCTGGACCACCCGCTGAAATTGCGATAGCTACACCAGCTAAGTTACCAGTACCTACACGAGAAGCTGTACTCATACAAAATGCTTGGAATGATGATACGCCGCTCTTCTCTTTTTGTGCTTTCCTCGTTTTCGAGCTTGCTCCATCCCCAAGTAATCGAATCATTTCACCGAAGTAACGAACTTGGACAAATTTCACACGAAATGAAAAATAGAGCCCTAACCCAATTAACATCGCAATAATGACATATGACCAAAGGATATTATTTACATCCCCAATTACCCTAGCTAAAAAATCCATATTTGCATTGCCCCCTCTTCCTAACAATAAGAAAATTATATTCTAAAAACTTTTAGTAATCAAGAACTTTATGTTAGGTTTTATGACATGAATACGTTAACTATCTTAACATACGTGTTTTTTTTCATAAAAATATAGCTATTACATGCATTTATCCAATACTCAATCTCTTATCCTCTTCGACCAGCCATACTTTTAAAACAGTACGTTCCCCACAAATAACGAGAGGAACAAACAAAAAAGTTATATTAATAATTACCCCTCACCCTTTTCATCATTTACTACAACAAAAAAGGCGAGCATCAAATTTACCTCGATGCTCGCCTTTTCAATTACACTGCTTTTTCTTTATCTGTTACCACTGGCTTATCCCAGCACTCTGTATTCGTTAAACCAGGAATAGAATCTGCACTGAAGACTGGATCTTTCCCTTGTTTCTTTTGCCTTACATAGTCTGTTAATGCCGCGTACGCAAATCGGCCAAGAAGTGTAATCGCAATTAAGTTCGTTATTACCATTAGACCCATAAATAAGTCTGCCATATTCCATACAACTTGAAGCGTCGCAACAGAACCGAATAATACCATTCCAACTACCGCAACACGGTAAATTGTTAACCACGTTTTACTTTGCTTAATAAATTCAATATTTGTTTCACCATAGTAGTAGTTTCCTAGAAGTGAACTGAAAGCGAATAAGAAAATAATAATCGCTAAGAAACTGCTCGCCCATGGGCCAATTTGTGAGCTTAATGCATTTTGTGTTAATTCAATACCTTCTAAGTTCGTTGCTTTATATGCACCAGAACATAGTACGATAAATGCTGTTGATGTACATACTAAGAATGTATCTACTAAAACGCCGATTGTTTGAATAAAACCTTGTTTGGCTGGATGCGTTACATCAGCTGTTGCTGCCGCGTTCGGCGCACTACCCATACCTGCTTCGTTCGCAAATAACCCGCGCTGAATACCATATTTCATCGCAGCACCGATACCACCGCCTACAGCTGAATCTAAACCGAATGCACCTTTAAAGATTTCTGTAAACACATCTGGTAGTAAATAGAAGTTTTTAATAACAACGAAAATCGCTACTGCAATATAAAGAATTGCCATTGGCGGAACAATCATTTCCGACATACGCGCAATACTTTTTACACCACCAAAAATAATAACCGCAACTAATACTGCTAATACAATCCCAACAACGTAACGCTCAATACCAAATGCATTTTTAAACGCTAATGTAACTGTATTTGCTTGTACTGAGTTGAAAATTAAACCGTAACTAATTGTAATCAGAATAGAGAACCAAATCCCCATCCAACGTTTATTTAAACCTTTTTCCATATAATAAGCAGGACCACCACGGAATCCACTGCCATCTTTTATTTTATAAATTTGTGCAAGCGTACTTTCGACGAAACTTGAAGAAGCCCCGATAATCGCAATAACCCACATCCAAAATACTGCTCCAGGTCCTCCCATAGAAATAGCTAACGCTACACCAGCTAAGTTACCTATACCAATACGAGCTGCAGAACTCATACAAAATGCTTGGAAAGAAGATACACTGCCTTTTTTACGCGTCTTTCCAGTTAACCCATCACTCATTAAACGAATCATTTCCCCTAAATGAGTAATTTGTACGAATTTCAATTTAATAGAAAAATAAAGACCTAAACCAATTAACATTGCAATAAGAATATATGACCAAAGAATTGTATTCGTTGACGAAACGAATTGTTCCAAAATATTCATACAATTAACCCCTCCTTTTCTCCATAAAACGAATTATATTTAAAAAACATTCAAAAATCAACATTTTTCGACAATTTGCAATTTCCAAATATTAGCCAGGTTCACAGTAACAATATCTTTATGACTGACTACCCTCCCTCTAACTGTGCATACTAAAACAAAAAATAAATCTACAAACTACCCCATTGACAAAAGCGTCTACCTGTAACTATAATGATTACATCAGGTTGTAACAAACCTTATTACAACACATTCATTTACTTTCAGATATACACTTTAACAAAACACTTTGGAGGGATTTATTATGAAAATCGGAATCATCGGAGCAAATGGTAAAGCAGGAAGTCGTATTTTAAAAGAAGCATTAGATCGCGGACATGAAGTAACTGCAATCGTAAGAAACGCTGCAAAAATTAAGGAAGACAATGTAAAAGTTTTAGAGAAAGATGTATTCTCTCTTACATCTAACGACTTGCAAGCATTCGATGTAGTTGTAAATGCATTCGGTGCTCCAGCAGGACAAGAACACCTTCACGTAGATGCAGGAAACGTACTAATTGAAGCGATGAAAGGTGCACCTAACACAAAATTACTTGTAGTTGGTGGCGCTGGAAGCTTGTTTGTAGACGAAGAGAAAACAACACGTGTATTTGAGACACCAGGTTTCCCGAAAGAATATCTTGCAACAGCTCAAAACCAAGGTAAAAACTTAGAAATCTTACAACAAACAAATGACATCACTTGGACATTCATCAGCCCTTCTGCACTATTCGCATTAGGAAAACGTACTGGTTCTTATAAAGCTGGTAAAGACAACCTTCTTGTGAACGCAAAAGGTGATAGCTACGTAAGTTACGAAGACTTCGCAGTTGCAGCACTTGATGAAATTGAAAACCCAAAACATGTAAACGAACGCTTCACAGTAGTTTCTGAAGCTGAATAATAAAAAAATCTCGTAAAACATAATGTTTTACGAGATTTTTTTATTGTTACACTTGTTCTAAACCATTTGGAGTAACCTTAAAGGAAATTTCTTTAAACTTTTTCTTATCTCCTTTTCCAACGAACTCACTCTTTTTATACCAACTTAAACGATCTGACTCGGCATGATACACTTTCAATACGTCACCATACTCGAACGCCATACCATTTACTTGTTCTGCAAAATTCTGCGAAGTTTCTTGTCCTTCTGCGGTTACATGCTTTTTCTCATTTCCATTTTGATCATAAATCGTAAGGCCTATATACTGTTCATTTACAAAGCGATAATGAATCTCATCATTTGTAAATGTTGCATGTAATTTCTTTTCAGCGTGGTTTAACGTAATAATTGAACGTGTAACATCGGACACACCTTGATAGACTAGACTATCCCCATATGTCACTTCTACAGGAACTTCCGTCACTTTCTTATTTCCAAAACGATCTTTCGTTTCTACTTTCACTGTTTGCTGACCAATTTTTGTCATATCTATTTTCCCTACAAAACCTACTACTTCTCCACCCTGTACTTCAACAAAGTTCTTCACGTCTAGCGTTTCGCTATTTGTTCCGATTACTACTTGCTGCGGATTTGCTTTTACTGTTTGCTCACCGTCTAATCTTTCAAATCCATTTTCAGTTATTTTGAAGACTAATTCCTTTATCTCTTTACTTTTTCCTTCGCCCACATATACATCTTTTTGATACCAATGTAAACGAGAAGATTCCGCATGATATACTTTCACTACATCTCCATACTCAAATGCAATTCCATTTACTTCCTTAGCAAATTCTTGCGTATTCTCTAAACCTTTTACTGCTATATTTTTCTTCACTCTTCCTTCTTTATCGTACAATGTGAATTCAAAATACTTTTCATCTTTAAAGTAATCATGAATTAGGTTCTTTGTATCTGTCGCACTCAGTTTTTTCGTATCATGATGCAAAGTTACAATTGATTTTAAGTCACCATCTCTATAGCTTAGCCCATATACAAGTAGGCTATCTCCATATGTTACTGTTAGAGGAACTTCTGTCACTTTCTTATTTCCAAATCGATCTTTCGTTTCTACTTTTATTTTTTGTTCTCCGATTTTTGATGTATTTGGTTTTTCTGCAAAACCAACCACTTCTCCATCTTTTACTTGTACAAATTCTTTCGGATCTAGTTTGTCTACATCCATTCCGACTACTACTTTTTGCGGTTTCGCCGTCACTTCTTGTAAACTATCTTTTAATTCGAACCCTTGCTCAGTGATTTGGAATAATTTCTCTTTTTTATTTTTAGCCTTCCCTTGATCTACAAGTGTATTATTTTGGTACCACTTCAGACGATCCGGTTCTGCATGGAATACTTTTACTACATCACCATATTCAAAATCCAATTCATTTAGTTCCATCGCAAATCTTTTTCCCGTTTCTTGTCCTTCTGCAAATACACGTTTCTTTTCAATCCCATTTCGGTCATATAGCGTTAAGCCCATATATTCTTCTTTTTCAAAACGGTAATGTATTTCATTATTAGTAAAGTTTACATTTAATTTCTTCTTATTGTGGTGAAGTGTCACTGTCGACATTACATCATCTGAAAGTCCTTGAAAAACTATACTGTCATCATAAAATCCGTTAACTTGGACAGGAATTGAATTTTTATTTCCTTTCTCATCCCCAATTTCTACTAACACTTCCTGTTTACCATTCTCTAGTTTAGGCCATACAATCTTTCCTGTTACTTTTACATTCTCACCTAAATTTCGAACAAGTTTACTTGCTTCATTCTCGTCAGAATCTGTACCAACTAAAAGATTTTGTACTTCATTAGCAGGTTCACCATATGGAACCTTATACGGTTCAACTTGCTTCTCACGAATATCATTACTATCTGTAGCTTTCCAGATTTCCTTTTCTAATTTAGGTAACTTTGATTTTTCTATTTTCTCTCTAATATCATCATTTGGTGTTAATCCCCATTCCTCAAAGAAAGGAATTAAATTTTGCCCTGCCACTTGCGATGTCATATAAATAAATAGCTGCTTTTTCTCTTCATCAGAATGAGGCATTTCACTCTGAGGTAACAAACGATAAACTTGATGTAACCTAGGATAAAAATGTTCTCCATACACTACATTTAATTGCCAAAACATTGTAAGAGGATTAATGTCATCAATGAATCTTTCTGCTTTAGGCTTCTCTAAATACTCAAATGAGTTTTTATAGTGCTCATCCATTTCTAATTGATTCCCTAACGCCTTTTGAACAGCTAATGAGTAAATATTTACTGTTACTTCCCTTACTTTAGACCACTTCCACGGTTCTTGCTGATGTAAATGACCAACTTCATGCCACGGTCCCCATCCATCCTTCTCAAGTACCTCTATATCTAAAACTCTATTCATTGCAGTTGGAATATATCCTGTATGATAATGTTTTGCAAACATAAAGTCCCCTTTAGCAGGCTTCCGTTTTTCAACAAACTGAACATAATGAGTTGGAGATTTTGCAACCCCAACACTGTCCTCAGATAATCCTGCCACTGCGTTTTCTAAACGGATAATCTTATCATGCAATTTCATTAAATCTGTTGGATCCGTATTCTTCATATATTTCTGCACAGAATCGTAAGTAGTAGTAATTAAGCTTCTCTCACCTTTTAATTCAACTGCATAAGGATCCTTATATTTTTTTAACATTTCATCCCAATCTTTTTTTGTATGCTTACCTAAAATAAATAAAGGAAAGTGACTACCACCATTTGTAACGGAAGCTGTTACTTCTCCTTCGTTATTCATATTATAAAAATATAAAATACCGCCTCTTGAAGATGAAATAACATTTTTCCCTGGTTTTAAATCAAACTCCTCTGGGTCCTTTTCATCATAAGATCTCGTTCCAATAAAAGCTTGGATAGACTGCGTTCCTTTTATGTCAATTGTAATCTCTTCATTTGGCTCCGCATAAATTCCAGTCGGTTCATTAGCGGAAAGTTTCCAAGTAACTCTTAAACGATTATTTTCTTCTTCTACGCTACCTTTCCCCGGCAACTGAAATACTCTCTGCTCAAACTTATTCTCTTTTACCTCTTCTAATTTCCCACCTTTATTTTCTTCCAAAGGCGCCGCATACCCGTTCGATGCTTCGAAAGCTACTGGCGATAATAATGTAGATATACATATTCCAGCTACTAATACCCTACTCGTCTTTTTCTTCGACATAATCTGTGTCCCCTGTTCCTTTATTTAGATAAACTACCCTATATATTCATCTAATAAGTAATCCTATTATTTATATAAAAACATTTGATGAATGGACTAACACCTCGCGCACCTGTATATATTACTACCGCATTTCTCTCCATGCATTCGCTTTCTTACATTGTAAAATTTTTATGTAATATGCCCTCCTCACTTCTCTCTATTTGTGATGAGTTCTCTTGCTACATAAAAAAGAGAATAGTAAAAGATATTTTTCAGTATTGTCATCTATACATCTAAAAATAAAAATAGCAATAAAAACTTACATTTTCTTCATATATGACCATCTATAGGTAGTTTTTCCAAATGAATTTTACACGCTTTTACCTTCATTTAATAGCCTCCCTCCAAGAATAATATTACAATTTTGTGAATTTAATCTATTAATCGTAACGTCAGGATTTTATTATATTTATATTATTTTTAAATATAATTTAACCTTTAAAAACACTATTTCTATCCATTTTATTTTTTTCAATATAACTTTTATCCTCACATACAAAAAGCATTGGCATACGCCAATGCTTTTTTATTATCTTTTTTGATTCGGTTTATGCGGTTCATTTGGAGTATATGGCTTATTTGGTTTATTTGGAGCCTCAGCCTTTTTCCAACTTACCGCTAACTCTGGACTTGTTTTTTCTTCACTACGCTCAAGTAATACTACTGCATTTTGAATAGTCGGTGTACCTTTATGCGCAATCCCTTGTAATTTCGTTAAATTTCCTGATACTTTAAAGCTAAATCCACCAGCTGGTGTTTGTTTCGGAATTAAAATGCGGAACTTTTCTCCTACATTAAATTCTGTTTTTGTTTCGCCTTTTTCATTTGCAAATTTCACGCCCGCTGGTGCACCTGTTGCTTGCACTTTATACGTTCCGCTTTTTGCATTTGTTTCTACTGTATATAAACCTGTTTCAAAGAAATCATTTTTTAATACTGCTTCTTGTTCTTCTGTAGGAGTTACACTCATCGTAATTTCTTGTAACTCTTCACTAGCGCTTGCTTTTGCAACGATGTCTTTCGTTACTTTCTCTACATTTTTATTTCGGAAATCTAAATCATTAATATCGATTTGTTTTAACGCATTCCACACTGCAAGCTGCGTTGCGTAATGTGCTTCTCTCCAATCAGAAACACCTAATTCTTGTGGACTCTTTTGTGGATATCCATTCAATAGTACACGGTATACGTTAATATCCACTTTCCCCATTTCCGGTAAATCTTGACCGCTTGGAGATTTCAAATCTACATTTAAGCAAAAAGCAATTTTGCCATCTGCGGTTTTAATAAGCTCTGTTCGAATTGGTTTCTTCTTTGACTTACTATAACTCCAATTCATTTCATACTTTGTATGGTCCATAACTTCTGCAAATGCTTTTTGAAGCGGGAATAACACAAATAAAACACTTAAAAACATAGCTAAAATCTTGAACGATTGCTTTATATTCATGTTTACAGCCCCTTATCACAAACTTAATACTAAGTAGTATTTATTTAGAAACTATTTTTATGCACAAAAAAAGAGTGCTTTTACGCACTCTTCTTTCTTACTTTAATCTTAGAAATCGAAGTTATCAGGATCTGGACCAACGCGGTGATTTTGATTTAACGCATCTATTTTTTCCATATCTTCTTTCGTTAATTCGAAATTAAATATATCGGCATTTGCAATAATGCGGTGTTCTTTCGTTGATTTTGGAATAGTGATTACTCCATTTTGAAGATCCCAACGTAAAATAACTTGCGCTGTTGTTTTACCGTGTTTCTCAGCAATTTCTTGTAATGTTTCATTATCTAATAATTGACCTTGCATAAGTGGTGACCATGCTTCCATTTGAATACCTTGTTCTTTACAGAAAGCTTGTAATTCTTTTTGTGTTAAACGAGGGTGGTATTCTACTTGGTTAATCATTGGTTTAATTTCTGCATCTTTCATTACATCTTGTAAGTGATGAATTTGGAAATTACTTACCCCAATTGCACGTACGCGTTTTTCTTTATAAAGTGTTTCTAACGCTCTCCACGTATCTTTGTATTTCCCTTCTACAGGCCAATGAACAAGGTATAAATCTAAATAATCCAGCTCTAATTTTTTTAAGCTTTCTTCATATGCAGCAAGTGTCGTTTCATATCCTTGATCCGAATTCCACACTTTTGAAGTAATGAATAAATCTTCACGAGAAATGCCTGCTTCTTTTATACCTGCGCGAATTCCTTCACCTAAAGCTTTTTCATTTCCGTAAATTGCAGCTGTATCAATGCTGCGGTATCCTGCTTTAATTGCCGATTTCACTGCTTCTACAAGTTCTGGTCCATCCTCTACTTTAAATACACCTAAACCGAACCAAGGCATTTCTACACCATTATTTAATACTGTTTTACTTTGTAAGTTTTTCATTTTATTTTCTCTCCTTTTATTTTACTTGATCTCTTTTTTCTAATGTCATACTCCACGCAGTTAAAACAACAGCACCTACTACCATAATTCCACCTACCCAAGCCGTATGAATTAATCCTAACGAGTTCGTTACAATACCGCCCAAGTAAGCACCAAGAGCAATTCCTGCGTTAAATGCTGCAATGTTAATCGCCGATGCTACATCAACAGCGCTAGGTATAAACCTCTCAGCTAATATAACAACATACACTTGTAGCCCTGGAACATTCATAAATGCGAATAGTCCCATGAAAATAATTGTGATGAATCCAGCGACTTTAAATGGCGCTGTAAATGTTAAAACAAATAATACAATCGCTTGAATAAAGAACATGTAAAATAACGCTCGAATCGGATTATGATTTGATAATTTTCCCCCGACCATATTCCCAATCGCAATTGCAATTCCGTATACTAACAAAATAATTGTAACGGTACTTGCTTTAAATCCTGTTACTTCTTGTAATAACGGAGATAAATACGTAAATGTTACGAACGTTCCCCCGTATCCTAATGCAGTAATAATAAATACAAGTAACAGTCTTCCATTCGTAATCAGCTTAAATTGATCGCGAAATGATACAGACGTACCTTTTTTTAAATTAGAAGGAATTAGCATACTATTGGCGATTAAAGCAACGATTCCAATGGCCACAATAACAATAAACGAGGCCCTCCAGCCAAATTGTTGACCGATAAATGTTCCAATTGGTACACCTGTAATAGTCGCAACAGTTAAACCAGTAAACATAAATGCTATTGCACTTGCACGTTTATTCTCAGGTACAAGCGCAGCCGCAATTGTAGATCCAATTGACATAAAAACACCATGCGCAAATGCAGATACAACCCTCGCAATAAGTAACACAGTAAAACTTGTTGCTACCGCCGCAATTCCATTACCAATAATGAAAATAATCATAATCCACATTAATAACGTCTTTCGCGACATACTAGCTGTTAATGACGTTAATACTGGAGCACCAAACGCTACTCCTAATGCATATAAAGAAACAGTTAACCCCGCTGTTGTAACAGAAACATGTAAATCCTCTGAGATAGATGGTAATAAGCCGACACTAATAAATTCAGTTGTACCAATTCCAAACGCACTAATTGCTAGTGCTAATAAAGCAAACATACTTCTCCGATTCGTCTGCATAACCGAAGAAGATACTGTATATGAATTCAATTGAACTCCTCCTTAATGCGAGAAATCCAATCATAATAGTATGATAAAAAGGCCTTTTTATCTTCTACAAAAATAACTTTACTGTTGATATATGCTATTATGAATGGCTTTACTCTTTTTTTGAAGAACGCACTTAAAAGTACGATAGGTACCTAAAAGTAACATAGGCACTTTTTAGTACCGTACTACTCATTTCCCTCTTACGTATGCTATTATGGAACATATTCAACATGATAAAAAGTACGTACTTTAAAGTGCTATAGGCACTTTTTAGTAACATTTAATTATTTAGCTTCTTTTGTTGGAGAACTTAAATCTACATTCATCAAAGGAGATTTTTATATGAAGAAATATAATATTCCCGTTGAAGCGACTTTAGAGGTTATCGGTGGAAAATGGAAGGTTGTTATCCTTTGTCATCTAACGAAAGGCACAAAAAGAACGAGTGAACTAAAACGTTTAATGCCTGGGATTACACAAAAAATGTTAACTCAGCAATTACGTGAATTAGAAGACGATGGGGTTATTCAAAGAAAGGTATACAATCAAGTACCACCAAAAGTAGAATATTCACTTACAGAATACGGTTGGTCTTTAGAGTCCATTCTTGATTCTCTTTGTACTTGGGGCGAATGCCATCTTGAAAAAAGCGGTAACACATCGATGCTAATTGTAGAAGGTGAATAATAGGAAAAAGGAAAAAACGAACATGAATTTGTTCATTTTTTCCTTTTTTTCTTTATATGTATATACATTTCTAACTGGAACAAAATATTTTATACGCTTTCATACCTTGTCAGCACTACGTTATACACTCAATATCAAATAATTAGGAATCATTTTTATGTTAACATAGGTGTATATAGTATATAATATAGGATATATATTATATACACTTTCCGGTAACGGAGCTTTTCCATTATGCGGACAAGCCATGTATCGGACAGTTCATAAATAATAAGTAAGACGTTATGGTTTTAGATTTATGTTTGCAGCTTACTTGCTGTCATAAATTTAAAGGCATTTTATTGTGTTTTGTGAAACTTTGTATAAAGTTTCGTAAACGTTTACTATCTTACTTATAAAAAATAAGAGTATTGCTATCGTAAAGGAGAATTGGAGATGCCAGAAACTATGACTCAAACAAAGCCAGAACAAGAAACTGTACAAATTTCTGCTAGCCAAGGACAACTTGATGTACTTGATCAGTTGTTAAAACCTGAGGTACAAGAATCATTAACAACACTAGTAGAACAGCTTCCAAAATTAACTGAGCTTGTTAACATTTTAACTAAGTCTTATGACTTCGCTCAAACTGTTGCTACTGATGAAGTATTAAAAAGCGACACTGTTGGTGCAATTACAGAGCTTGTAGAACCTGTAAAAGATACAGTGAAAAGCATGGCTGCAACTGCAATCGAAGCGAAAGATCGTGCTGAAGAAAGCAACGAAGTTATCGGCCTATTCGGTCTGTTAAAATTACTAAAAGATCCACAAGCACAAAAAATGTTCCGCTTTGTGAACGCATATCTTCAAATTAGTGCAGAACGTAACAATAAATAATTTAACTTATAACAACAATTAGTAAAGACGGGGGATATCATACTATGTCAAAACAAATTGTCATCTTAGGCGCTGGTTATGGCGGTCTTCTTGCCGCTTTAAACGTACGTAAATATTACAGCAAATCAGAAGCACAAGTTACAGTGATTAACCAATACCCAACACACCAAATCATCACTGAACTACACCGCCTTGCAGCTGGTAACGTGTCTGAGCAAGCAGTTGCAATGCCACTTACAAAGCTTTTCAAAGGGAAAGACATCGATCTTAAAATCGCAACAGTTGAGTCATTCTCAGTTGATAGCAAAGAAATCAAACTAGCTGGTGGCACTACTTTATCTTACGATGCACTTGTAGTTGCTTTAGGAAGTAAAACTGCTTACTTCGGTATTCCAGGACTAGAAGAAAACAGCATGGTATTAAAATCTGCTGCTGATGCAAACAAAATCTACAAACACGTTGAAGACCGCATTCGTGAATACGCGAAAACGAAAAACGAAGCTGATGCTACAATCGTAATCGGTGGTGGCGGATTAACTGGCGTTGAGCTAGTTGGTGAGCTTGCTGACATTATGCCTAAACTTGCAAAAAGCCACGGCGTAAATCCAAAAGAAGTGAAACTTCTTCTTGTTGAAGCAGGTCCAAAAATCCTTCCAGTATTACCAGACCACTTAATCGAACGTGCAACTACTAGCCTAGAAGCACGCGGTGTTACATTCTTAACTGGTCTTCCTGTAACAAACGTTGCTGGCAATGAAATCGACTTAAAAGACGGTCAAAAACTTGTTGCTAACACATTCGTTTGGACAGGCGGCGTACAAGGTAACCCATTAATCGGTGAATCAGGTCTTGAAGTTAACCGTGGACGTGCAACAGTTGATGCATACCTACAATCTACTTCTCACAAAGACGTATTCGTTGCTGGAGACAGCGCTGTTGTCTTCGCTCCAGACGGACGTCCATACCCACCAACTGCACAAATCGCTTGGCAAATGGGTGAGTTAATTGGATACAACTTATACGCAGCACTAGAAGGCAAAGCATTAGAAGAGTTCGCACCTGTAAACTCTGGAACACTTGCTAGTCTAGGACGTAAAGATGCGGTTGCTACAATTGGAGCAAGCAATACTCCACTTAAAGGCTTACCAGCATCATTAATGAAAGAAGCAAGTAACGTTCGTTACTTATCACACATTAAAGGTCTATTCAGCTTAGCTTACTAATCTGAATATAAGCCCGAATCATGCCCTGCATGGTTCGGGCTATTTTTTATCCGTAATTTTCTCTAATTTATTTATTCGTCAAAAAAATTATATACCCTTTAAATTTATCTAAATATACTGACTTTTTATAATAAAAGCTGTCCCGTTCGGAACAGCTCTTATTGTCGCTTTTTGTCGGTAAATCGATATATTGGGAAAATCCCTGATATATTCGGATTTGCGCTGATATATTTCGAAAATCGCCGATATAATTTGAGTTACGGTCGATATATTCGAAAAATCGCCGATATATTTTCCAGCCTTACTTATTATCCTAATTTCACAAGACTGTAGTTCTTCTTCCCTTTACGAATAATAATAAATCTTCCATCAAATGAATTTTCTACAGTAACATCTGTACCCACATCTGTTACTTTCTCACCATTCATAGAAATCGCACCATTATTAATGTCCTCGCGTGCTTGTCGTCTAGATGGTTCAATCCCTAAATCGACTAGCCACTCTACGATGTTTTTCGTCTCTTTTGAAGACTGGAATGTTGGCATTTCTTTAAAGCCTTGTTCAATTTCATCAGCTGTTAACGATTTAATATCTCCGCTAAATAACGCTGCTGTAATTTTCTCAGCTTGCAGGAACGCCTCTTCTCCATGAACAAATTTCGTCATTTCTTCCGCTAACACTTTTTGCGCTTCACGTTTATGAGGCTCTGTTTCTACCTTCGCTGCTAATTCATCAATACGCTCTTTCGTTAAGAACGTAAAGTATTTCAAGTATTTAATTACATCACGGTCATCTGTATTTACCCAGAACTGGTAAAATTCAAACGGTGTCGTTTTTTCAGGATCAAGCCAAACCGCACCACCCGCTGATTTACCAAACTTCGTACCGTCCGATTTTAATAATAACGGAATCGTTAATCCGAATACTTTCGCCTCATGACCTTCTAACTTACGAATTAAATCTAAACCACTCGTAATATTTCCCCATTGGTCACTACCACCAATTTGCAGCTGAACATCCTCTTTCGTGTATAAATGATGGAAGTCCATCGCTTGCAAAATTTGGTACGTGAATTCTGTGAAAGAAATACCTGTATCTAAACGGCTTGCTACAATATCCTTCGCTAACATGCTATTGATGCTAAAGTTTTTCCCGTAATCACGTAAAAACTTAATAATATTTATTTCATGTGTCCAATCATAGTTATTTACCATCTTCACTTCGCTATTTCCACCAAAATCAAATAGCTTTTTCATTTGTGCTGTTAACGCATCTACATTATGCTGAACCACTTCTAACGTTTGAAGCTGACGCTCTGATTGTCGTCCACTCGGATCACCAATTGTTCCTGTTGCCCCGCCAATTAAAATAACAGGATGATGGCCAGCTAATTGGAATCTCTTCATCATCATAAACGGAATCAAATGTCCGATATGCATACTATCACCAGTTGGATCAACTCCGCAATATAGTGAAATCTTTTTCTCTTCTACTAGCTTACGTAAGCCTTCTTCGTCAGTCTGCTGATTAACGGCGCCGCGCCATTCTAATTCATCAATAATATTCATCTTTTGTCATCCCCTTTATTTTTTAAAAACAAAAAAGCCCCTATGTCTACGATAGACATAGGGACGATTATTCACCGTGTTACCACCCAGTTTGCATAAATAGCATAGCTACTCATACCACTCTTAGCAATAATATCGATTGCTAGTCCGCTTAGCATTACCTAAGATACTCCAGAGTGTAATTCGCAAGTTTGTTTGTGCTAGGTTCCAGCAACCCCTAGCTCTCTCGTTAACAGTGACAAACTGCTACTGGGCTCTTTCAACGTATGTTATTTGTTAAATTATTAGCCATTATATTGAATTGAAAACAAATTGTCAACAATACCCAAATGTTATTTTAAAATAATTCATATCTTCATACGTATTTCGTTATTCTTTATCTTCTCCAATAATCCTTACTTCTCGCTCCAACTTCACGCCAAATTTCTCTTCAACTGTCTTTTGTACGAAGTGAATTAAATCGATGTAATCTTGTGCTGTTCCGTTATCAACATTCACCATAAATCCAGCGTGTTTTAAAGAAACTTCTACTCCACCAATTCGCTTACCTTGTAGTCCTGAGTCTTGAATTAACTTACCAGCAAAGTTATTTGGTGGGCGCTTAAATACGCTACCACATGAAGGATATTCTAGAGGCTGTTTTGACTCACGTTTAAACGTTAAATCATCCATTTTGGCTTTAATTTCTTCATGTACACCTTCTTCAAGTTCAAATCTCGCTTCAAGAATAATGTAATGGTTGTTCGCAAATACACTCTTACGATATCCAAATTCAAATGCTTCTTTCGTCAAAGTACGTAGCTCTCCATCACCTGTCATTACGACAGCTTCTGTTAATACAAACGAAATTTCACCGCCGTATGCACCAGCATTCATATATAATGCTCCGCCAACTGAACCTGGAATACCACAAGCAAACTCAAGACCCGTTAAGTTATGGTCTAAAGCAATACGTGATACGTCAATAATTGCTGCACCACACTGTGCTACAATCGTCGTTCCTGTTACAGTAACACCTGTAATATGAATTAAACTTACTGTAATCCCGCGAATTCCACCATCTTTAATAATGACATTCGATCCATTTCCTAAAAACGTAACTGGAATATTATATTCGTTCGCATATTTAATAACTTCTTGAATTTCATCATAATTTGTAGGCGCAACAAAAACATCTGCTTTTCCGCCAACTTTAATATGCGTATGATTCTTTAACATTTCATCTTGTTTAACATGTCCTTCAGGCAATACCGTACTTAAATATTTATAAACCTCTTGCATATTCATTTTACGATTCCTCTATTTCTATATTCATTTTATCCCGTTATACGGGCCCATAATATCCCCACGTACATGAAAGAACCTAAAGTGGTGGATACAGTGTACCCAAAATCAATTCGAGACACCTATAAACCTCTTAATTTATAAGAGGTGCCAATCATATTAAAATATATATTGCATAATAAAGCAACCCAAATGGACTACTAAACTTGACATGTCATCAGAAAGACAACAATTTGTAAAATATGTGACTTTTTCAAAACACTATCCCTCAGTATCTTACTATACCATATAAAAAGAAAGTGGTATTTTTTTGTACTTTTTACTTTATTTACATCAATAAAAAAGAGCACATCCCACAGAATGTGCTCTTTCTATACTCTTTATATTACTTTTCGTTCTCTTCTTTTTCTTTATCAAACCATAACAGCTCATCGTTATCAACTTCACCATTATAATTGATTAAAATTTCTTCTCCTGCTTTTATATCTTTATAAGCATAGAAGTTAAATGTATGATTCTCAAAAACGATGTCATACGTTGCATTCGGTGTATATGAATGATTAAATAACATACCATATCCTAAAAGGATTGCCGTATGATTGATTCCATACTCAAATGCGTAATCAGCAAGTAACGTTTTCTCAATATGTTCATGCTGTTCATTTGGATAAGAGATAACTGGTGCTGCGTGTATCAACTCACCCTTTTTAATATCACGAGTTGCAAATACACCTCTATTAAATTCTCCATCACTAAGTTCAGAAGTCTTAACTTCGATCATATGCGTCACCTATATAATTCTTTCTTTGAAGTATTTTATTCCGCTATTTGCGGATAGCTTGATTGGTGAGGGCTAATAATCAGTATGTACTAGTCTCACTTTATCTCCTTAAGCTTGGCAGAAAACGCGCAGAAAAGCAATTAAATTCCTATCAAGTATTCGTTTCAATGAAAAAAGAGCACATCACTCGTGCTCTTTCTAAGCAATATTACTTTTCTAAAATATCTTCTAACAACTTCACTTGCTCGCTAACAGTTTGTAACGTCTTCACTGACGTATCATTTCGATGTTTTTCTTCTTCCACACTCGCTAGCACTTCTTCTGTAGCTGTAGAAGTTTGCTGAATTACGTTAGAAGCATGCGTAACATCCTTTACAATATTCGTCGTTTTAACTTGGAAACTTTCTTGATGAACAACAACCTCTCGCATTACTTCATTAATCGCATCAATAAACTTCCCTAAATCAGTTACATTTGTTAAAACGCTTGCTAACATCTCGTTACATTCTTCTTGTACTCTTTCTGACTTCTCTACTTGCACTTCTACCTTACTTGCTTGATTACTAAACTCCTTCAAAATCCCTTGAATTCTTCCCGCAGAACGATTTGATTCTTCAGCAAGCTTTAACACTTCACTCGCTACAATAGCAAAACCTTTTCCATGCTCGCCTGCCCTCGCAGCTTCAATATTTGCATTTAAAGCTAGCAAACTCGTCTGACTTGAAATATTCGTTATTACATCTACAATTTCATTAATTTGTTTCGATTGCATCATTAAATCTCTAAATATAATTCCAGACTGTGAAACAACATCATTTAAACTTCTCATGTTAGTTTCAAAATTTCTTAGAGTATGTACACTACCTTTTGAAATTTCTAAGCTTTCATCCACATGAGCCGATGCAGTTCTTACTTGAGAGATGATTTTTTCAATATTTCCCTCCATATCATTCAATACTTCTACCGAACGATACATCATCTCTGATTGTGATTGTGTACCAACTGCCACCTCTTCAAAGGCAAAATTAATTTCACTCATCGATTCCATCGACGTGTTCATATTTTGTCTTAAATGATTGAAATTACTATCTAGTTTCACAACTGTTTCTTCAATAAGTCTTTGCGTCTCTTCTAACTCCTGAGCTTTTCTCATTACTTCTTGCTTCTCATCACTTAAACGAAGGAGCAGATTAGAACCGATTTTCGTGACGCCCCACATAGCGATTGTTACAATCGCTAACAAACTTGCGAAATTAGCAGCTTCAGACGAGGCTGTATAAGCAAAAAATTGCTCCGGCCAATAGCTACAAAGGATAAATGTGATCACAACAGCTATCCCGCCAAGAATTAAAATGAGGCGCTCACTTAAGTAAATAAGTGAAACAGCTAATGTAAAATAGACCATTTGAAATACAGCCGGGCTTTCATTAAAAGCTTGTACCATAATGTAAGACATTGTAAGCAACATAAATGTCATGATATATTTATACACTGATTCCATACTTTTTATAAAAGTAAAAAGCGTTCCAAATGCAACGACAGAAATACCACAAATCCAAAATGCTATTGCTCTCTCTGTAAAAATATATCCATAATACCCAATCGCGATTATCCCAAGGAAGAAACTACAAATCGTTATAAACAGTAATAAATGATTTTTCTGTGATTCTTTCTCAAGGTTAGAAAAACAAGTCCTCTTTAACCACTCCATATGAAGCCCCACCTTCTACTTATACATATCAATTACTTCAGTTTAAATACCGCACTTACTGGGTTATGATCGCTATTTTCAAACTTTAAATCTTTCCCTTGTACATTTACAATCTCTACATTCGGTGAAACGATAAAGCCATCAATAATAGTGACGAAATTTTCACCTTCTACATATTTCTTTACATCATCTCTTACAGTCATAACAGACGGATCTACAGCCCACTTAAAGCCACCGTCTGTAAAGTCCTTCGGTAACTCTACTAACCACTCAGGACGCTCTTTCACGAACTTCGGATCACTTAATTGAGCGTTCGAAACCAATTGATTCCAATCTCCACCCATTATTACGTAATCACCATTTTCATAATGCTTGTTCATATATTCTTTTAAATACTCTACTTGCTGTTTTCTAATTTTCCCGCCTTCATCATAAGCAGACAAATGTAAATTTACGAGTCTAACATGTTTTCCATTATTAACAGGAATTTTATATTCCACAATTGCTCGATCTAAATCAAACAAACGCTTTGGCCAAGGCTCCATTCCAGGCAGCTGGAACCTCTTCGCTTCTTGAACAGTGTATTTAGAAAACGTACTTAATCCAGCCTCCGCATATCCCATTGGATTTGTTATTGGCACTGGAACCCATTTCGTATCGTAGTTCTTGCCAAATGACGAAACATAATCAGGTAATCCTTTTTTCAAAAATTCATGTTCATTTACATCAAATGAACGAAGTGACTTTATATCAACTTCTTGTAATAGTGCAAAATCACTATTCTCATTTTGTAAAAACGAAAGCATATTCTTTAAATTAGTTTCCGTTTGCTCTTTACTACTTGAACCAGATCCCTTTCCACCATCCATAAAGAAATCTTGATCCTTATCTAACCCAGCATATCCAATATTAAATGTTGTAACTTTAAACTCATTTCCAGTCGCTAATACGCGCTCCTTATTATTCTCTACCTTCAAGCTTATAACATCAGCAGGCTGTTCTTTAGTAAGTGTCATATAAGCTAGAAATCCTCCTACAATGCCCGCTACTACTAAAACACATGTAAATACGATTTTTAAAAATTTCTTCAAATAAATGACTCCTTTTCACGCAAATTTATTTTTCTTTATTTTCAGTCAAATAAAACAAAACGACACACATAAGAAACATTTTATCATAATTAAAACCGTATATCACTATATTTAGTTGATAAGTAATCGATCCCATTTTAATTACTTAAAAAGCGTTCAGACATCAAAAAAAGAAAAGTTACACCCTCCTCCTCACTGGAAATTAAACGGTATATTTAGTACACTATATGTAATAATCATAGGCGATGGAGTTCGCCATAAACGCTGCTTAGCTAATGACTCCTACCAGTATGGATACTGGTAGGAGTCTATTTTTTTGAGCAAGCTATTTAAAGAGGTGAGAAAATTGATTTATATTATCGTCGGCATTGCTGGTATATTAGGAGCTCTTTCTCGTTATTATTTAGGTCTTAATATCAACACATTTTGGCATCATTCATTTCCATTGGCAACATTACTCATTAACTTAATCGGTTGCTTTTTCTTAGCGTGGCTAACTACTTATATCGTTCGGCTAAACATCTTACCTTCAGAGGTTATCACAGGCATCGGAACTGGATTCATCGGTTCCTTTACGACTTTTTCAACATTTAGTGTAGAAACTGTGCAATTGATCAATCATTCTGAGTGGAGCATAGCCTTCTTATATGTATCATGTAGCATACTTGGTGGCCTCATTATGTCTGGCCTTGGCTATACACTTGGAGATTTCTTAATTAAGAAATCTCTTACGGAAGGTGATTACTCATGATAGAAGCTTTATTAGTCGCAACAGGAGGATTTTTCGGTGCGATTACACGATTTGCAATTAGCAATTGGTTTAAGAAAAGAAATAAAACACAATTTCCAATTGCTACATTCCTTATTAATATAACAGGGGCATTTTTACTTGGATATATAATCGGCAACGGAGTTACTACAGGCTGGCAACTATTATTAGGTACTGGATTTATGGGCGCATTCACTACATTTTCTACGCTTAAATTAGAATCTGTTCAGCTTCTCAATCGTAAAAAGCTATACATCTTCCTTTTATATTTAAGTGCTACTTACATAATTGGTATCCTCTTCGCCTTCCTTGGAATGAAGCTAGGCGGAATATAAAAAAAGCGACTCTATTGAGTCGCTTTCTTTCATAAGAAATATGTCCCGCCATATGGAATGGAAAATAAACCAGCTGGATGTACATCGTAATGTACAATTTGCATCGGAAGTTGTGAATAGGGCATATACTGACTTTGCATCATTTGTGCAAAATATGCTTGTTGCTGCATTTGAATAGTTTGATTCACAGCATGAATTGTCCCTTGTGCCCCAGCCAGCGTAATAGCTGCCCCTACTTGTCTACCATTATAAAAATAATGATTCATCATGATTCATCTCACTTATTCTTTTTCTTCCATATGGTATGTTTCTATTTCATAGTGAGTGTTTTGTCCCTATCTATTGCCCTTTTTCAGCTTTGAAGTAATAAATCCAAATAGCAATATACCAATACCACTAAGGAACAATATATAACTTATCGGTACTAGGAAAAAGAAAGGTTCTTCAAGAAATCCATCCGCTCCTACTTTACTGTTTGAAGCATGTATCGTTAAAGAAATAATCGCTAAAATCATGAAAGAAATAGCTACTACGTATTTATTTTTCATTTCACATTCTCCTCTACTTATGTAATTCCCCTTAGATTCTTACCATCATATTATCTAAAAAAGAATTAACATTCAATAATTATTTATTGTTAAACAATAAAAAATTATTAACTAAACAAACAACAAAAAGGTTTGCAAAGCATCTTAAATCACTTCGCAAACCTTCTAAATTATAAATATTTACACTTCAAACCTCTTGCTTAATACAATATACATTGCGCAAAATAGCACGAATATCCCAGCATAAATTAACAAAATCTCTACACTAAACATATCCGACAACGGACCAAATATTATCATTCCTAAAGGAAGCGCGCATGAATTCGCAATTTGTACAAGGCTAAACATCCGTCCGTGCATTGATGGTTCTACTTTCTCCTGCAATAACACAGTAACTGGTGTATTGAAGCACGGCATTGTTATACCAATTAAAAAATTAAAGACTAAATACATAATAAATATCGGTGCTATTCCGAGTCCAATCATAAGCAGTCCATATAATGCACAAGCTAGCGCTGTTGTATGCATACGATTACGAAAACCACCCCACGCTGCAATCAATACGCCACCAGCTGCCGCACCCGCACTAAAGGTCATCTCACTAGCAGTAAGTCTCCACATTTCGGCCCCGAAAGAACGAGTTACCATTAAAGGTGTTAAAAAAGCAGCTGGACTTATTAAAATCATGACGATAATTAATAAAACGATTAGCCTTTTAATAAATACATTTTCTTTTAAATAAGTGAACCCTTCTTTAATTCCTTGTAGATTAGATTTTTGCTTACTTTTTACATTCACATGTCCTTCCACATGAATGACAAACATAATACTAATTCCAATCATAGCTGTAATAACATCAATAAAAAATGTTGTTTCAATGCTGGCAATAGAAAGAATCGCAGCACTTGCTGCTGGAGAAAGAAACATAATTAAAGATGTAATACTGCTATTTATTCCATTTACTTTCATAAGATACTCTTTCGGAACGATTTGCGGAATTAATGCATTCACAGCTGGCGTTTGTACTCCTGTTCCAGCTGAACGAATGAGTAACACAATAAAAAGTAACCAAATACTTTTATATCCTGTTAAAAATAAAATTGCTAAAACTAACGTCGCAATCGCTATAATTCCATCCGATAACATAATCATCTTTTTACGATCATAACGATCAATCCAAACACCTGCAAACAAAGATATCGCAATTTGTGGTAGAAAACCGCAAACAGTTGAAATAGTCAACATCACTCCTGATGATGTTGTAAGGGTGATATACCATATAATCGCGTATTGCACGAGAGAGGAACCGAACAACGAAATAGTTTGAGCGGTCAAAAATAATATAATTTTCGTTTTCCAATTGTTTTCACTCATATGTTTCACACCCCCTTAACTAATCCCGTCTCTATATGAAAGATGCTATCTGCCCAATCAAGATAAAAACTTGCTTCGTGAGATACGAGTATAATGCTGCCCTTAAACTTAATTAACGCCTTTTGCAAAGCTTCCTTCGCTTCTGCATCCAAATGATTTGTCGGCTCATCTAAAATTAAGAAGTTACAAGGTGATAGTAATAATCCACACAGTTTCACCTTCGATTGTTCACCACCACTTAACGTACGAATTTCTTGCGAAACGTGCGTATCCTCCACTCCACACGCAGCTAAATGATGGCGTATTTCCTTCATATTCAGTTTAGGAAACTGTTCTGAAATAATTTGAAGCGGCGTTAAAGAATCATTGCTCCAATTTAAATCTTGCTCATAATATCCAATCTTTATTTGCTCTGAAAAGTGAAACTCTCCAGAAATACTAGCAATATTTCCAACGATTGTTTTTAATAAAGTAGATTTCCCTACTCCATTGAAACCTGTAATGACAAGTTTTTGCCCACCCATTACTGAAAAATTCAACTTTGGTAAGAGAGCGAAGTCGTAACCAACTTCAAGATTATTTACTTCAAGAACTGTCTGAACTGAAATGGGAAGTTCCTGAAAATGAATAGACGGTTTATGAGTAAAACTTGGTGGCGCAATTCTTTCCATACGCTGTAATTGTTTTCTACGACCTTGCGCTATTTTTGAATTCACCCCAGCAATATTTCTACGAATATACTCTTCCGTTTTTTCAATTTTCTTTTGCTGTGCATAATATTGGCGAATATAATCTTTTCGCAAATGCTCCTTTTGTCTTACAAAATCTGAGTATTTGCCGTAATACTTCTTAACTGTTCCGAACTCTACATCACATATGCAAGAAGTTACCTTTTCCAGAAAATCAAAATCATGTGATACGACAATAAACGCTCCTTCAAAATTCATTAAATAATTAGCAAGCCACTCCACATGCTCCTTATCGAGAAAATTCGTCGGTTCATCTAGCAATAAAATATTAGGCTCTTCTAATAAGAGCTTCGCTAAAATTACCTTTGCACGCTGCCCTCCGCTTAATTCACCAATCACACGATCCATCCCAATCACATCAATACCTAAACCGGCTGCCACCTTATTCGTAATACTATCTACTGAATAAAAATCACGGGCCTCGAGCAGTTCTTGAATTTCTGCCGCTTTCAATAGTTGATTTTCATCTCCAGTCATCGCACTTTCTTCATATAACTTGTTCATTCTCTTTTCCATTGTATACAAATCATAAAAGGCTCTCTTTAAATATTGTGAAATGGTATAACCCTCATCAATTTCTGCGTATTGATCAAGATGTCCAATTTGAATATTAGGTTGCCACTTTATGTCTCCCTTATCAGGAATAATTTCCCCCACCAATATTTTCATTAATGTGCTTTTTCCTGCACCATTCTGCCCAACAATTCCCATATGCTCCCCTTTATGCAAATCAAAAGAAGCATTTTCGTATAATACTTTATCTATAAAACTATGTGATAAACTTTCCACTTTAAGTAAACTCATTTTTATTCCTCTTTTCCTGAAATTAAAAAAAGCAGAGAGATAGCGTCATTCGACACTAGCCCTCTGCTTCGTGGTTTTTCCTATACTACTCCAATTTACGGTAAAGACTCATCGGAATAATATACACAAAGGGCCATAGACAAAGCATTGTCTATGGCCCCTTAATCTATTTTATACACCAGCTGAAAAACCATAACGAAATAAGCATAGATAAACTATACTTTTTTAGAAAAGTTATTCAGCCGATGAATATAGGGGATTTATGCCCCTTGATTAAGCTCCGTACAACGCTTCACCGTATACATTTGTGCGGAGCAAAGTTTTCTAATGAGTTTTACAAATTTTATATAAAGCATATTATGCACCTTCCTTAATACTTAAAAAGGATTTTAGCATACGGTTTTACGAAGCGTCAACATTACTTCCGAATCTTTCAACTACTTGTTTTCAAAATATTGCTTCTGAAACATACACATTCTTATTGCATTATGATAGTTACCATCAACGAAAAACTCATCGATAAGCTCACCTTCTACCATAAACCCAACTTTTTTATAAACATGTACTGCCTTTTCATTTTCCTTATCCACAACTAAATAAATCTTATGCATATTTAGTACGGAAAAAGCGTAATCCATTGCTAAACGCGTCGCATCCACTGCATAACCATATCCTTGATAATTCGGATCAATAATGATTTGGAATTCTGTTCTACGGTGAATATAATCGATTTCTACTAACTCAACTAATCCAACCATTTCATTGTCTTTCTCAACGATAAATCGGCGTTCGCTTTGATCATGTATATGTTTATCATATAAGTCTTGCAGCTCCACAAATGCCTCATACGGCTCTTCAAACCAATACGACATAATATGCGCATTATTATTCAGTTCGTGTACAAACTTTAAATCTTCTCGTTCTAATGGACGTAACTTCAATTCCTGATTCATTCCTATAACCTCCAAGTAAAAGAAACCTCTTCACTTAATTTCTCAATTTTTTTCGATTTCAAACGCCCTAATTTCATTGTAAACTTTCAAGCAACTTGAAGGTCAAGATGTAAAAAAGTAGTGCTGACTTATGTCTGCACTACTACTCTTTTCTCAAATCTCTCATATTTGATATGTATAAAGCAATAACTAAAACAAGAATTGCTCCTGCGTATAATAACGTCTCCATCGGTTCCTCATGAGACACAATAATTAATCGAATTAAGGCCGTAATTCCGATATAAATAAAATAGCGTAACGGGAAATGATAGTTCGATTTAAAATACTTAATAATTAATGCAATGAACTCGAAGTATAAGAAATAGACGATGATACTTTCAACCAATTTATAAGACGTATACTCTTTTGCCGAAAAAATATACTGCACGAACGTAATTGTCTCATTCACTAAGAAAATTGATAACACAATGGATAATATAATTAAGGCTATATTTAATATCCATTGCAAAACACTAGCTATAACATGATCGATATTAAATGACTTCATACTCTCTTTAGACTCCCCTTCGTATAAGTACTTATTTATTATAGCAAAATTACGATTGGAAAGAAGTTAAATCATATATTCGTCCTTTGTTATTGCCAGTGAAGGTGATGTTCATTGTTTGGAGGAGTCTTTTAACCGCAGAACTAGATTCCATATTAAGAAATTCCCTCAATTCGCTATTAGTAGTTATCACACTAAACAGAAGTGTGTAATCTTGTACAGCACGTAAATGAGCATGTTTAGACATACTATTGCAATTTGAACAACGCCATCCCTGTCTTTCTTTTAACATTGCCATTGTAAAACATTCCTCACACTGTACACCCTTTAGCAATTCCTCTTTTTTAATTTTATATTGCGCAAGAACATTTTGACGTTGCGGAATGTGCTCATTCATAATCTGGCCTATAAGTCCATTTATATTATCAATCACTTTTTCTTTATATTGATTTTTAATCTGTTTTATTCTATTAGGTAAATTTGCACTGTGGATAATTTTACTAGACAGTATTTCATCTGAAGTTTTAATAATTGTACGAGGGGAACTAATTACAACGAGGGCTTCAATCGGAATATTATGTAAATCATGTAGATTCAGCCATTTTCTCAGTTGCATCTCTTGCCGTTTCAGTTGTAAAAGCGGATCTGGGAATCCTTCTTCCGTATTACCATCTACTATTCGAATAAGTTGATTGAACTTTGTATCAAAAATTAATGTACCAATAATATTTTTTATTTCAAGAAAAAGAAGAAAATAAGATGAAACTATGAGGGTATCAATTTGGAAATAATGTTTTTGATCAAATAACCTAATATCATGTAAAATACTGTATTCTGTTTCGGGTAAAAAACTAAGTGGATACTCAATCGCCTGCTCTCCTTTATAGCCAGCCATAAATTTCGCTAGACTTTCAACCACCACATTTCTTTTTGGATGATGAGCAGGCAATCTTCTAAGTAAAGCTTCTAATTGCAGCAAATATACGGGCATTTTCCGCTCTTTCACAATCATTTTTATCCCCCTCCAAAATATATCAGCGATTTTTCAAATATATCAGCGCAACTCCAAATATATCGGCGATTTTCGAAATATATCGGCGCAACTCCAAATATATCAGCGATTTTCGAAATATATCGACTTACCGACAAAAACCGACACAACATACACACATAAAATCTTATACACAGTATAACATCACATCTAAAATCGCAATGTAAGCATAATGTGTATACCCCAATGTGATTACGCCAGTTTCAAAATAAGAAATTTACATTCCCCCCATGTAAAAAACCTTTTTATAAGTATGAAAAAAATTTAGGAATTAGTTTATCTTTTTTTAATGTTTTATTTAGAGGCAGTTTATAGTCGGGGATTAACATAAGAAACGTAGCAATTAAGTTTATATATGACGCACTGCTACTATAATCGCTAACCGTACTACTTGAAATCATAAAATAAGGAGACGATAAAACATGAACAAAAAAACAAAAACACTATCATCCATACTGCTCGGATTCACATTAGCATTAACAGGGTGTGCTGGTACTAAAGCTGAAGAAAATCATGGGAAACAAAAGCAAGAACAAGTTGCTAAAGAAACAAAAAAGGAAAATAAATTAACTAAAGGGCAAAAAATGGCTAATATTCTTAGCGAGACAAATTGGCAAGGTACACGAGTGTATGACAAAGATAAGAATGACTTAACAAAAGAGAATGCAAACTTCATCGGTCTTGCAAAATATGATGCGAAGTCAGGCAGATATGAATTTTTTGATGCTAAAACAGGTGCAAGTCGTGGCGATAAAGGAACTTTCTTTATCACAAATGATGGAAAAAAAAGAATATTAATTTCAGAATCAATGAAGTATCAAGCTGTCGTTGACATGACAAAACTAAATAAAAATGTATTTACTTATAAACGAATGGGGAAAGACGCTAACGGTAAAGATGTAGAAGTTTTCGTTGAACATGTTCCATATAAAGAAAAAGAACTTTCTTTCACTGATCCGGACAAGCAGCTGAACACGACTACAGGAGATATTGTTAAAAACGTTGATGGAGATAAAATTTTAGGCGGTACCCTTTGGCACGGAACAAAGGTATTAGACGAAACTGGTAACGATGTAACACAGTTTAATTCGAATTTTATAAGTCTAGCAAAATTTGATGACAAATCTAATAAATATGAGTTCTTCAATAGCGAAACAGGTCAAAGCCGCGGTGATTATGGCTACTTCGATGTTGTACACGAAAATAAAATAAGAGCCCATGTTTCAATTGGAAATAATAAATACGGTGCTGCTCTTGAACTTACTGAACTAAATAAAAATAAATTTACGTATAAAAGAACTGGTAAAGACCAAGCTGGTAAGGATATAACTATATTTGTTGAACATGAACCTTATAAAGGTGATATGAAACCACAATTTAGCTTTTAAAAACGTTTGATTAAAGATCCTGTACTGAGTTACAGGATCTTTCTTATTAAGCAAGAGAACGAAAAGACGAAAAACATGTAGCTTTTCGTCTGCACAATATTCCCACCTTATAGTTGATGATTTACAAAACTTAAAAACATACCGATACAAAATAAAATTTGTGACCAAGTAAAAAGCGCCCTACTTATAGGGCGCTTGTTTTATACTTAATGACTAATACTAGCTGTTGGGTATAATGTTGTTCCTCCAATTGAAACTTTTATTTCATTTGTTAATGGAACATTTTGTTCATTAATAATTGTTCTCCACCATTCCCATGCAAGACCTGTACATTCTCTTGCTACAATTTTTATATTTTTTGAGTTCGGTGGAAGAGGGATAACTGTAGAGTAATGAGCCGTTTTGTCTTTTCCGCTACCATCCCATGTTTTATGTGTTAATACTTCGTTACCCTTTTGGTCAAATGTGAATTCATCCCAAGATACATCAAATTGAGCAACGTAAGCACCGTAATGATCAAGTGTCATTTTAGCACTTGAATATTCTGTAGTTGTCGTCTCAATATAATCTGTATTGTTATGAACAGCAGCAGTTGCATTATCTTTTAAGAAAGTGCTTGTATATGAAATTGGGTATGCTGGATTTTTAAGACTTAATTCAGCATTATCTTTAATGATATTTCGGATTTCATTGAAATCTTTAGTAACAACCTTGTTATGCTCTTTCGCATCTCCGCCTAATACTACAGCAGTAAAGGTACTTTCTTCAAAAATATCTTTATACTGTCCACTTGTTTCAACGCTGTTATTCTTAAGTAAGGCTTTAAAAGCAGCTTGTACATCTTTGCTCTTAGATGTTGTTTCTAATTTTACATAAATCGTTCTACCATAAGCTACATTTGAAACCATAACAGGTGGAGCCGAATTACTTACGCCTTTTCGAGTTAACTCGTCAAAAGTAACGCTATTATCAAAAAGGTCGGATGGATTGTTAGGTAGTTCAGCACTTACCGTATAAAATATTTGCTTATATGCGGCAACCATCACTTTTTTCTCTCCATTTGCAACCGCATTAAAATCAATGTTTAGACTATTATCAAGATATTTAGCGTTAACATTAAGAGCACTTGCGATTTGTGATTTACTATAAACCATAGATTCCGTATACTGCATTCTTGCAGGTAACGTATGTGTTGTAGAATACTTTTCATTCCAAGTAGATACTAAATCGTCTACTGCTCCAGCTACATTACCATATGTCGGATTTTGGACAGTGATTGTATTTTCTTTTCTCATGCCCGGTAAGTCTATACTAATATTCAAAGGCTTTCTCTTAGCCACTAATAAACTCGGTTGATTGTCTGCAAAAGCTTTATTCGCAAGTTGTACAGCTCCTGGATACGTGCGATTCACTACAGAATCAATAATTGAAATATCGACCGGTGACGTTGTAAGTGATTTTTTCTCACGTTCCACTACTACGAATTTACCATTTGAATTGATACTTTCTTTCGGAACAAAACTTTCTACTTTATCACCATTTACAGCTAAAACCTCTTGATTATTATATTTAAGATTTGCTATACCAGTATTAATGCCACTAGCATTTTTGGTTACATCAGTTGCATTACTTGCTTGTGTTTCTGCGAAGGAAATAGATGAATAATTAATAGTGCATAGACTAACTAATAAACATGCAAGGAACTTTCTTCTTTTAGTGTTTTTCTTAATATTCAGAAAAATCACCCCGTTCTTTTTTTAGTAAAATATGATAATGATTGATAAATGATAGCTAACTAATAAACTTACATAAATGCTTTTAAAAGTTCTTGAATTAACGGGATTACGCCACCTACAAATTTTAAAACTGCCATTGCGATTTCCATATTATTTCCTCCTTTTTATTGCTACGAAAATGTGATTTATCTTTATGCCCTCATTATAGTGACCCCTTACACTTTTATCAATACACTCTGATATGCAATATTACATATCAAAAAACAAGCTGAATTCTTTTAAAAAGTTATACAGGGATATTTTTTTCGTTTAGTACATACTTGAAAAGGTGAAGCATTCTTTTGCATTTTATGAGTAGTCACATAAAAAAGCTGCTGCCTATAAAATACAGACAGCAACTTCAACTAGAGTAGCTTGCATAATCTACGCAAGCTACGGTATTTTTTTACATTTTATAACTAATAAACTGCGATTGGCCCATAAGGACCATTAATAATTTCTATTTTTGTTTCAAAAATATCTGTCAAAAGTGTTGAGTCCATAACCTCTTCTACTGTTCCAAAAGCAGCAATTTGTCCATCTTTCATAGCACAAATTTTATCCGAGTATTTAGCTGCAAAATTTATGTCATGCATGACAGTCAAAATTGTTCTTCCAAATTCATTAGCTGCACGTCTTAAATGCTCCATCATTTGAACAGAACGAGCAACATCAAGGTTGTTCAGAGGTTCGTCCAAAAGTACATATTCCGTCTCTTGGCACAATACCATCGCTACATATGCCCTTTGTCTTTGACCACCAGAAAGCTCATCTAAATATCTATTCTCTAAACTAGTTAAATCTAAGAAATCGATATATTTAGAAATGATAACCTCATCTTCTTTAGTCAATCTTCCCTTTGAATAAGGAAAGCGCCCAAATCCAACTAATTGTCTAACTGTAAGCCTAGTTACAAAATGATTTTCTTGTCGCAATATAGTCAAAACTTTTGCTAAGTCTTTTGATTTGGATTCAGAAACATCCATATTTGCTACCTGAATTTGGCCTTCATCCATATCTAAAAGTCTGCCAATCATCAAAAGTGTCGTGGACTTTCCAGCGCCATTTGGTCCAATTAAAGAAGTAAAGCCTGCTTTTGGTATTTCAATATCCAAAGGTCCTATTTTTACCTTATCAGTATAGAACTTTTTAACATTATCAATTTTTATCATAAAGCCCTCTTCCTTAAAACTATAGTTAAGAATATAATTCCACCAAATAATTCAATAATAACTGAAACTACACCTTGAGCATGGAATACATGATACATTAAAAAGTATGCGCTCGTCATTATTAAAAATCCTATAGCAAAAGCCATCGGAAAAATATATCTATGATCATAAGTTGCCGCTGCCTGATAACTCAAAGTTGCTACTAAAAAGCCGTAGAAAGTAAGTGGCCCAATTAGAGCTGTTGAAATAGACATCAAAATAGCTACTAATACAAGCGTATAAATTACACTAGGTTGATATTTAACTCCAAAAGAAGTAGCAACATCTTTTCCTAGTGACAAAACATTCAAATTCTTAGAATGAGCAAAAATTAATACCGCTACAATTATGATCATAGGAATTACAATAGGAAAATATGCAGGATCTGCATGATTAACAGAACCAAATAATCTTGCTTGTAAAATATCAAATTCTGAAGGCGCAAGTAGTTTTCTCATGAAAGTTGACACAGAATTTAGCCCGGTACCAATAATAATTCCAACTAAAAGCATAAGTTGTAAATTCCCGTATTTACCGGAAAGTAACCATCCATAAAGTATTAAACTCATGAAGACCATAACAACAACTTGGAATAAAAATGATCCAATTCCATTAAAATTTATTAACGCACTAGCACCAAAGAAGAATACTGTACTCGTTTGAATTGCTGAATAAAGTGATTCGAAACCTAAAAGTGAAGGAGTAATAATTTTATTATTCGTAATAGATTGGAAAGCAACTGTCGACAAGCTATGGCAAACCGCAGCAATAATCATTGCAACAATAGCTACTATCCTTCTCTTAACGACTGGGATAAAAGAAGGTGAATCTATCGGAACTGGATTGTTATAAACTAAAAGTCCATATGAAGAAAGAAGACCTAAAGCAATCAATGTTATCAGTAAAATCCAATAACGTCTTGCTTCCTTCTTAGACCGAAAAGCGCTAGCTGATCTACTTTCATTATGAAGGCTAGAATCGATCTCGACATTTTCTTTTTTTCTATATTCTAATGTGATCATCGTAGCCTCCTTGGTTTTCTTTTTCTCAATAAAATAGTAATAAACACGACTGCTCCCACTGTTGCAAGTATTAAAGAAACAGGTAATTCAAAAGGCTGTATAATTGTTCGAGAAATGATGTCACAGGCAGTTATTGATCCCATTCCGATCACACAAACCCAAGGTAAATTACTCCTAAGATCATCACCTCTAAACATTGAAACGATATTTGGCACAATTAATCCTAAGAAAGGTAAGTGTCCAATAACAGCTGCAACAATTCCAACTGCAACAGAGATAAGAGCAGTCCCAAAAAGAACAATTCTATTGTAATTAACTCCAAGACTTGTTGCGACATCTTCTCCTAGTCCAGCTAAAGTCAATCTATTAGCATACATAAAAATAAGAAAAGTAATGATAACAATCAGCCATAAATATTCATATCTTCCCACCTGAATGTTAGCAAATGAACCTACAAACCAAGTTTCAATACTTTGCGTCTTTTGAAAAAGGAGTCCTAAAAAAGTAGACACTGCAGAAATTACTGCTCCAAGCATCAATCCAATAATCGGAACAATTAAAGACGAACGAAGCTTAACTCTTCTTAAAAATAGAAAGAAAATCATAGTTCCTATAAAAGAAAAAATGATTGCACCAGTCATTCTTTGAACTAAAGTCGGGGCAGGAAATAATAAATACACAAAAAGCAGGCCTAAGCCTGACCATTCAATAGTCCCCGTTGTAGTAGGTTCAACAAAGCGATTCTGTGTAATAAGTTGCATGACGAGCCCTGCCATCGCCATCGCAGCTCCAGTAAGCATTAATGCAAACGTTCTTGGAACACGAGTGATGAAAAACATCTCCATTCCGTCCTCTTGTCCACGTATATCATAAACTCCAGTAAACAGTGATATAATCCCTAAAATTATAACAACTATAACTGCTATTATAAAAGGTTTTGTCCATATTTTATTTTGATTATAAAACTGGGGTTGAGAAATATTCTCAACCCTAGAAATCATATTTTTTGACACTGTTTCGTACCCCTTTACACTACTTAGCTAAAGTTTTTGCCATATTTCCAAATAACTCTATATAAGTTTGAATTGATTCATTTGTGTAAGTATCTTCTGGTGCATAAATAACTTGTTTTTTAGAAACAGCAGTTGTGTTTTGAAGAGCAGGTGATTTAGAAATAACATCCTTAGCAGGTGTTGACTTAGCTGCATCAGATGTTGCAGCATCACGATCTAATACGAAAAGCCAATCAGGATTTGTTTGTGCAATAGCTTCAACAGAAACGTCATCACCTTTATGACCTGCAGTAGAATTCGAAACTTCTAATGCTGGAGTCCAACCGAAAATGTCATACATAGGTCCCCAAACGCGACCAGAGTGCGGCGCAGCAAAGCCAATATTTCCACCAGTAACGATAACACTCATAACTTTATCTTTTCCGTTATAAGCAGATTTTGCCTTTTCAATAGATTTATCGAAATCAGCTACTAATTGTTTAGCTTCTTTATCTTTAGCAAAGATTTTACCTAAAGTAGTTGTAGAATCTTTAAGTCCTTTTACTAAGTTTTCTCCAGGCTTAGTAGCCTTCTCAGAAACATCAAAATTAAGATCAATAACAGCTGCATTTGGCACTAATTTTTTGATTTCTTCATAATGATCAGCAAATCTTTGACCAACGATTACAAGATCAGGGTTTGCCGCTGCAATAATTTCTAGATTTGGTTCACGGTGATTCCCAATATTTTGAACTTTTTCATCCTTTTTATATGCTGAATCAGCAGGCATGATATCCTTTGGAGCAGCCGCTAATTTAATTCCCCAATCAGATAAAGTTTCAAAAGTTCTGTTATCCAAAGCAACTACATTCTTTGGGTTTACAGGTACTTTAACAGTTCCATGAGCATCAGTGATTTCAACCGTTTTTGGCTTATCACTACCATTATCTTTATTATTAGCCTTCGAAGTTTCTTTACTTGAATCTGAGCAAGCCACTAACATTAAAGTGAAAATTGCTAGAATACTCACTAATTTTAAAAGCATAGATTTTTTCATATGTATACTCCTTATAGTGTGATTTATTTCGAAAATGATGACATCCATAGATTGAATTAGAAGGTAACTTTTATTCAATTGAATCGCTATTGATAATCATTTTCATTTGAACATCCTGTTAATTAGTATAGTCATTAATTCTGTGAAAATCTTGTGAATCGTATGAATTCATAAAATCAAGCATAAAAAGTAATATGTGCGGTCAGGACTGTTGATTAACCTTCATTAAATACTTTCTCAACAAATACGGGACAGAGACCTTCCCTTACAAAATACGCGCAGTAATAGCTAATATTTCACAGAAACTACTTTATTATCTTATTTTTATCATTCAACCATTGAATAGCCTCTGCCATGTATCGTTTGAATATATCTATCTTTCTTCTCGCACTTTAGCTTTTTTCTTACATACCCAATATATAAGTCTACTACATTCGGATTTACTACTACGTCATATCCCCAAACTTGATTCAAAAGCATTTCACGGCTTAATATCGTATTTTTATTCTTAATTAAAAATACAAGTAAATCGTACTCGCGCTTCGTAAGCGAGAGATTTTTGCCACCTTTTTTCACAAGATTGCTAGATGCATCAACAAAGAGATCTTTAAACTGAAAAAAGTTTGTCTCATTTTGCTGGTTATAGTCACTTCTTCTTAAAATAGCTTGAACTCTCGCTACTAATTCTTCCTTCACAAATGGTTTTCTAATATAATCATCCGCTCCTGCTTGTAACCCTGCTACGCAATCCTTGCTAGAAATATTGTCGGTCACAATAATGATCGGTGTCGTTTTAACAAGTCGTATTTGTCTGCAAATTTCTGGTCCTGATATACTTAATGAATCCCAATCCAATATGATAATATCCCAATCTTGTTCATATATTATATTTAAACCTTCGTTTTCATTGTGAAGTTTTAAAATGAAATAGCCTTCTTGCGTTAGACCGCTTACGATTTTCTTTGCTGAAGACCGTTCATTTTTAATCACCAACACCTGCTTCACCGATGGTTCACCTCTACTTCAATATAAATTATTTAGATAAAAAAATTATCCCGAAAAAATAATTTAAGATTTATAAATTTAAAACCCCTAAATAATCCATTAAAACAGTTTATTAGGAGAACTCTATATAATCTTACAATAGGTATGGATAAAAACACAAAACATATGAAGATTCGAATAAAGTAAAAAAATAATAACTACTTAACAATTGAGCGTTTACAATCTGCTATAGTATCTACCCGCTTATCATCAATAACCATTTTTTATTCTCTCTTTCAGGGATACCGTTCCATCGACTTCAGCATTCTATAAAACCACAAACAAAAAGAACCATAACCTCACCAACCTGGCAAAATTATGGTTCATATTATACAAAATAAAAAACCACCAAATATGTATTGGTGGAGACGGTGGGAGTCGAACCCACGTCCAAAAATATCGGCACTTAAGCTTCTACGAGTGTAGTCGATATATTAGCATTTCGCGAACTCTTCGGCCTATCGACAGGCTTCCAAGTTGCTAGTCTGGTTATTCTCTTCCTTTGTCCTCAGACGGCGAACTCCGGCGTAGTCCACTTAGTTTGAGTCCCTTACCCTACCACATGGACGATGGAGGGAGGAACCTTTAGTGCAATTAAGCAGCTAAAGAAAGATTGTTTTGTTTGCCAATTATAGGCTTTGACGTTTTAACGAGGCCGATCCCCTCGACTCGCAACCTAAGCTCGAACTATCCCTGTCGAATCCGTAACGTCCCCATGATAAAAATGGAGCATACGAAGAAAATATCGTGATAGCTACTAAGAGCTGTTTTTCAATGTGCAACAACCTTACATAAGTTATTATAACATACGCGCTCCATTTTACAAATGTAAATATCTGTATTACATCTTTTGGCGATCACGGAACGCGCGTGCAATTTCACGTTTAGCTTCTTTCTCTTTTAAATCGTGACGTTTATCGTATTGCTTCTTACCTTTTGCTAAACCAAGTGCCATCTTTGCAAATCCATTTTTTAAATAAATTCTAAGTGGAACTAATGCGTAACCTGTTTCTTTCGCAGCGCCCGCTAGTTTATCAATTTCTTTTTTATGCAGAAGTAATTTTCTCGTACGAAGTGGATCATGGTTGAAACGATTCCCTTGTTCGTACGTATTAATGTGCATATTATGAACCCATACTTCACCATTATGTACACGTGCAAACGCATCTTTCAAGTTTACGCGTCCAGCGCGAATCGACTTAATTTCCGTTCCTTGAAGGACAAGCCCTGCTTCGTATGTTTCTTCGATGAAATAATCATGAAATGCTTTTTTATTCTGTGCAATAACCTTACCTGTACCCTTTGGCATATAACGTCCCTCCTCTATTTTTACTATTGTAACAAATGTTAATAAAAAGCGAAAGTGGCTCACTCAGAATCTTTGGACATTGGAACTCCCGACAGAGAAGCGCTTTTTGCTTCGGCCGAGGGAGTGAAATGGCCAACAGATTCTAGCCACTGTAGCTGGATTCCATTAAAAGCGAAAGTGGCTCGCTCAGAATGTGAGGTGGATGGAGCTTCTGACCTTGAGGCGCTCTTTGCCTCTGGGGAAGAAGCGAAGCCGCCGAACATTCTAGCCACTGTAGCTGGATTCCAACAAAAAGCGAAAGTGGCTCGCTCTTAAGCCACGAAGAAAAAAGAAAAGGCCCCGCTTTTCATCAAAGCGAAGCCACTCTTTTCTTACTTACGCTTTTTCTTTTTCTTCTTGAATCCTGGTACGTTTTCGAAGAATGCTTTTTTCTTCTTACCGTTACCATCTTTTTTTCCTGGCTGGCTAGCAGAAGCGGATGCGGATGCAGATCCTCTTCCTTTTCCTTTACCACCACGGTCAAATTTTCTACCTGTGCCACGTTCACCGCCGCGCTCATTACTGCGCTCGCTACGTCCACCGCGTTTCTTTCTGCCTGTTCTTGGCTGCTCGATAACGACTGGACGATCTTTGAACTTACGGCGAGGTGTGCCTTTCATGCCAACGATTTCAAAGTCGATTGCACGCTCGTCTTTGTTTACGTTAATAACGCGAATTGTAATTTCGTCACCGATGCGGAATACGTTTCCTGTACGTTCTCCGATCATAGCGAAATGTTGCTCGTCATAACGGTAGTAATCATCCGTTAAGTAGCTAACGTGTACAAGACCTTCAATTGTATTTGGAAGCTCTACGAATAAACCGAAGTTTGTTACAGAGCTAATCATACCGTCATACTCTTCACCGATCTTATCAACCATATACTCTGCTTTTTTCATCTCATCTGTTTCACGCTCTGCTTCAACAGCACGGCGTTCCATATTAGAAGAGTGCTCTGCAATCTCAGGTAATTTTTCACGCCATTTTGCTTGCGTTTCGTTGTCGACTTTACCATTAATAATGTATTCACGAATTAATCTATGAACGATTGTATCTGGGTAACGACGAATTGGTGATGTGAAATGTGTGTAGAACTCAGTTGATAAACCGAAATGTCCTAAACTATCCGCATCGTAACGAGCTTGCTTCATAGAACGAAGCATAACTGTTGAAATAACTACTTCTTCTGGCTGTCCTTGAACCATTTCAAGAATTTGTTGCAGCGCACGAGGGTGCACTTCATTCGCACGTCCTTTTACCGCATATCCGAAGTTCGTTACAAACTCGAAGAAACGCTCAAGCTTATCTTCTTTCGGATCTTCATGGACACGGTACATAAACGGTACGTTCATCCAGTGGAAGTGCTCTGCTACTGTTTCATTCGCAACAAGCATAAATTCTTCAATTAACTTCTCTGAAACAGAACGATCACGCATAACAACATCAGTCGGTTTTCCTTCTTCATCCACTAATACTTTCGCTTCTTTAAAGTCAAAGTCAATTGCACCACGGCGCATACGTTTTTCACGTAAAATTTGTGCCAATTGCCCCATCTCTTTAAACATCGGTACGAGCGGCTCATAACGCTTAATTAACTCTTCGTCCTCATCTTCTAAAATGCTTCTTACGTCAGCATACGTCATACGCTCTGTCGTTTTAATCACACTTTGGAAAATCTCGTGTTTAACAACATCACCTAAATTGTTGATTTCCATTTCACAAGATAACGTCAGACGGTCTACTTTCGGATTTAATGAACAAATACCGTTAGATAGACGATGCGGAATCATCGGGATTACACGGTCAACAAGATATACACTCGTCGCTCTTTCCGCTGCTTCAACATCAATTGGAGAGCCTTCTTGAACGTAATGACTTACATCCGCAATGTGAACGCCTAGCTTGTAGTTACCGTTCTCAAGCTTCGTTACTGTAACAGCATCATCTAAGTCTTTCGCATCTGCACCATCAATCGTTACGATCATTTGATCGCGCAGGTCGCGGCGATCTTTTAAATCTTCTTCTGAAATCGTTTCTGGTACACTGTTTGCATGCTCCATCACTTCCTCAGGGAATGCTAAAGGTAAATGATGTTTATGAATGACAGATAAAATATCTACTCCTGGATCATTTTTATGACCTAGAATTTGAATAACTTCACCTTCTGCACTTAAACGATTCTCTGGATAGCTCGTAATTTTCACAACTACTTTATGACCTTCTACAGCACCCATCGATGCGCTTTTCAAGATAAAGATATCACTCGTCCAGCGCTTATTGTCAGGTATAACGAATCCAAAGTTTTTCGATTCTGTATATGTACCAACTAGTTCTTTCGTTCCACGCTCTAAAATGCGTACAATTGAACCTTCTTGACGCGAACCGCTCGATTGAGAACTAAGGCGTGCTAATACTGTATCGCCATGAAGTGCACCGTTTAATTCTGTAGGCGGGATGAAAAGATCATCGTCTCCTGTTTTCTTCTCGTCTGGTACAACGAATGCAAAACCACGTGCATGTCCAATTAATTTACCGCGTATTAAATTCATCTTTTCAGGAAGACCGTAACGGTTGCTACGTGTACGAATAACAAGTCCCTTCTCTTCCATCGTTACAAGTGCCTTTACAAAATCTTTAAAACCCTCAGAACCTTCAATTCCAAATGCCTCTTCTAACTCTTGTATCGTTAGCGGTTTATACGCTTCTTCTCTCATAAATAATAACAACTTATCAATATGTTCTTGTATGATTTCTTCCAAGCAAAAATACCTCCTTTAAAACCTTATATTATTTAGTGTATCCGAAAGATAGGGGATGTATAAAGTGAAACTTCAATACTCCCCTTATGATTTTTACAGTTTTCACAAAAAATTCCTTATGAAAAAAAGAGGCAACTAGATCTTACCAATCTAGTTGCTCCAAGAAGTTATATACATCCTCATGTAGCTCGTCACGTTGTTTATCAAGTGTAATGACATGCGTAGAGTCTTCATACCATTTAATGTCTTTTAACGTAGATTCTACACCGTTATAAATAATGTTAGCACTATCTGTATTAATCATTTCGTCATGACGTGCTTGTACAACAAATGTTGGCGCATAAATCATATCCACATTGTTACGTACGTCAGCAATTAATTGTTGTAATGCTTTTAATGTATTCATCGGTGTCTTTTGGAATTCCAACATTTCTTGTTCAATTTGTTCAGGTGATTTTTGCTCACGTTTTTTATATTCGCGGGCATATGCCAATATACCTTGGTACATCGTTTCTTCGCTCTTAATATACATCGGTGCACACATTGGTACTACACCTAAAACCGGTACTGTATAACCTAATTTTAAAGAAAATACGCCGCCGAGTGACAATCCAACAACAGCAATTTTCTCAAAACCTTTATCTTTTAAAAGCTGATATGCCTCCGTTACATCTTGCCACCAATCTGTAGGCCCTGTATGAACAAGCTCTTCTGGTGGTACACCGTGCCCTTTATAAATTGGCGCATGACAAGTATAGCCTTTCTTTTCTAAGAAACGCCCTAACATACGTACATCAGCTGAGTTCCCTGTGAATCCATGTAGTAATAAAACAGCGCGGTCTCCACCCTCAAATGTAAATGGTTTCGGAGATGCTAATTTCATCATGTATTTCTCCTCTTTCTCTTCTGTAATCTAGTCGTATTCTTTCTATATCTAGTGTACCATATTTGTATTTCTATAATCTAATTAGAAACATCTTTCAAATAGCAAAACAAAAAAAGAAGAACCATTAGTACCATTCACTAACGCTTCTTCTTTCAATTCTATAAATTGAAGTACGTAACACCAATTGTTAATACAAAGAACAATACAGCTAAAACAATTGTAATACGGTTTAATACCGCTTCAATTCCACGTGCCTTTTGCTTACCAAATAATTGCTCCGCACCGCCTGAAATTGCACCTGAAAGGCCTGAGCTATTACTAGATTGCATAAGTACCATAACAATCATTAAAATCGATACAATAATAAGTAAAACTGATAATAACGTATGCACTTGGCGTACCTCCTACAAAGATTCAGTTATTGTAACTGTAGCATAAATTCTATAGAAAAGCGAGAGCTATAGAGGCGCTCTCGCTTTTCTTCTATTACATAAACATCATCGCAAATAACGGTCCAAGTAAACATGTCAAAATTGCTGTTAATGTCATTGTTACCGATCCAATAACACCTTCATGCTCGTTATTTTTCATCGCTCTCATCACGCCCATAATATGAGAAGCACATCCAAATCCGATACCTTTACCAACTGAGTTTGTAACACGGCTCCATTTTAATAAAAGGGGTCCTGTAATCGTTCCAGTAATACCTGCGATAACAACGAAAGCTGCTGTTAAGGAAGGTACACCACCGACTTGTTCAGAAACACTCATCGCAACTGGCATTGTCACCGATTTTGGTAATGACGATAAGATTAAGCTTTTATCCGTTCCCATAAGTGAAGCAATCGCAAAATCACTAGCGATTGCAACTGTTGTACCTACTAATACCCCGCCAGCAATCGGTACAACATATTTTTGCAGAACATGACGTTGTTTATAAAGAGGAATTGCAAATGCTACAACACCGGGTCCAAGTAGCTTTGCAATCCAGCCACCACCACTTTCCATATAATGTTGATATGGTATATCAAGCACGATAAATAGGAAAGCCATTAATCCAGTTGCTACAAGCATTGGAATGGTGAATGGTGTTGGAAATAATTTATAGATTTTTTTAGATAATTGATATAATAGCACCGTAAAAAGAACCCAACCGATTCCGATTAATATTTGGCTCATCGCGACTCTCTTTCCTTCCTATTCGCAAGATATTGTCCTGTATGTCCTGCGACAATAATAATTAAAAATGTACTCGCTACAACTGTAATGAAAAGAGAAATTCCTTTACTCATAAAAAAAGCACCGTAATTCATTAGGCCAAGCGTTGGCGGAATTAATAAAAACGGCATAATAGCAACGAGTGTTTCTGCTCCTAAATCGAACCATTTCACTGGAAGAACTTTTAGGCTAAGTAAAACAAGTAAGAGGAACATTCCAATCAAACTTCCTGGAATCGGAATATTTAACATTTCTTGCACCCAAGTTCCAACCATATAAAACACGTAAAGAGCAGCAATTTGGACAAGAATCTTTGTAAATTTCATGTTCATCATCCCTCATGTTTATACGATCTTCTGTTAATATCTTTATCATAGTATAAATTGTAAAAAGCTGCAATTTATCAACTTGACAGCAAAAACAGCCTATGTTATACGCTTACAACCTTGATATGACTGCATTTCTAAACGAAAATTACGTCAAAAACCTTGACCTAATATAAAAAGTTTTTATTTTCTGAATTTAAAAGACTATTATTTCAATAAAATAATCTTTTTATCCTTAAACTTACATATATATAAAGTGAAACTTTAATCATTGAGGTTTTCCTCATCCCCATTAATTATTATCCCTCACCAAGCGGATTTGTACCGGATAAACAAGATAGGTGGTGAACATATGCCCAAAAAAGTTCTCATTTTTTGTGATCCTGGGATTGATGATACGATGGCTCTCCTCTTAGCATTCTTTATCGATGAAATAGAAATCGTCGGTATCGTTGCTGATTACGGCAATGTTCCAAAAAAAATGGCCGTAGAAAATGCTCATTTTTTTAATAACGAAACAAAGAATAGAAATATCAAGATATTCGGTGGTTCAGAACGTCCCCTTACAGGTGCCCCACCTGCGTTTTTTACGGATGTACATGGGAAACAGGGGCTCGGTCCAATTATTCCAAAGGTGAATGTGACTAACGGAGAAATGGAGAATTTTTTTGAAGTCATTCCTCTTATTGAACAGTATAAAGATGAATTAATCATTGTAAGTTTAGGAAGACTTACCTCCCTAGCAATTTTATTCATCGTATGTAAACAGTTAATGAAGCAAGTTAAATCTTACTACGTAATGGGCGGTGCCTTTTTACATCCTGGTAATGTTACCCCTATTTCCGAAGCAAACTTTTATGGCGATCCTACTGCTGCTAATATAGTCCTTCAATCTACAGCTAACATGTACATATACCCATTAAACGTTACCCAATATTCCGTCATTACACCAGAAATGGCAGAGTATATTGAAGCAAAAGGAAAAGCCCCACTTCTCAAACCTTTATTCGATCATTATTACTACGGATATTATAAAGACGCCCTACCACATTTAAAAGGCAGCCCTTTCCATGACACAATGCCAATACTCGCTTTATTTGATAACTCTATGTTCACGTATCATAAATCACCTATTGTTGTCATGACAGAATCCTCTGCACAAGGAGCAACCATAGGGGAATTTCGCTCTTTAGTGAACCAGAAGCCATTTATTGATTGGCCGGTTCATCAAATCGCAATTGATTTTGACTATAACCGCTTCTTCAAACATTTCATGTCACTTATGACGGGTGAACAATTTTAGCATAAAAAAACAGACCATGATTTCTCACGGTCTGTCGTTTATTTTCTACAATTATCGTTTGATGTTATAGAAAGATTTGATACCATCGTAAACAGCGATTTCGCCTAGTTCGTCTTCGATGCGTAATAATTGGTTGTACTTAGCAATACGGTCAGTACGGCTCATAGAACCAGTTTTGATTTGGCCAGCGTTAGTTGCAACTGCGATGTCAGCGATTGTAGCATCTTCAGTTTCACCAGAACGGTGAGATACAACTGCTGTGTAACCAGCACGTTTAGCCATTTCGATAGCTTCGAAAGTCTCAGTTAAAGTACCGATTTGGTTAACTTTAATTAAGATTGAGTTAGAGATACCTTTTTCGATACCTTCAGCAAGTTTTTGAGTGTTAGTTACGAATAAATCGTCACCAACTAATTGTACTTTATCACCGATACGCTCAGTTAATAATTTGTGACCATCCCAGTCGTTTTCGTCTAAACCATCTTCGATAGAGATGATTGGGAAGTCTTTGCAAAGCTCTTCATAGAAATCAACCATTTCTGCAGAAGTTAAGCCAGTACGGCCTTCGCCTGCAAGGTCATATTTACCAGTTTCTTTGTTGTAGAACTCAGAAGAAGCAACGTCCATTCCTAAGAATACGTTCTCGCCAGCTTTGTAACCAGCTTTTTCGATAGCTTCGATGATTACTTCTAAAGCTTCACGGTTAGAACCAAGGTTTGGAGCGAATCCACCTTCGTCACCTACTGCAGTGTTAAGACCTTTGTCATGTAATACAGCTTTAAGTGCATGGAATACTTCAGCACCCATACGGATTGATTCTTTGAATGTTGGAGCACCAACTGGTAAGATCATGAACTCTTGGAAGTCAACGTTGTTATCAGCGTGAGAACCACCGTTGATGATGTTCATCATTGGAGTTGGTAATTGTTTTGCATTGAATCCACCAAGGTAACGGTATAATGGAAGACCTACGAAGTCAGCTGCTGCGTGAGCTACTGCCATAGATACACCAAGGATAGCGTTAGCGCCTAGTTTACCTTTGTTTGGAGTGCCATCTAATTCGATCATAGCACGGTCGATACCAGCTTGGTCAGTTACATCGAAACCAGCGATTTCTGGAGCGATAATTTCGTTAACGTTGTTTACTGCGTTAACAACACCTTTACCAAGGTAACGAGATTTGTCACCGTCACGTAATTCTACTGCTTCGTGCTCACCAGTAGATGCACCACTTGGTACGATAGCGCGTCCGAAAGCGCCGCTTTCTGTGTAAACTTCTACTTCTACAGTTGGGTTACCACGAGAGTCAAGGACTTCGCGAGCATAAACATCAATAATTGTTGACATAATAAATTCTCTCCTTTTTATATAAGCAAATTATTTAATAATTGTTTTACCTGTCATTTCTTTCGGTTGTTCCACATTTAAAAGTGTAAGCATTGTTGGAGCGATATCTCCTAAAATACCACCTTCACGAAGCTCTACATCATTTTTTGTAACGATGAAAGGAACCGGGTTAGTTGTATGAGCTGTCATAGGACCGCCATCAGCAGTTAACTCCTGATCAGCATTACCATGGTCAGCAGTAATAAGTGCTACACCATCTTTTGCAAGAATCGCTTCTACAACTTTTCCTAAACATTCGTCAGTTGCTTCTACTGCTTTAATTGTTGGTTCCATCATCCCAGAATGGCCAACCATATCACAGTTCGCAAAGTTAAGAATGATAACATCATGTTTATCATTTTCGATTTCATTTACTAAAGCGTCCGTTACTTCGTAAATGCTCATTTCAGGTTTCAAGTCATACGTTGCAACCTTCGGTGAGTTAATTAAGATACGCTCTTCTCCTGGGAATTCAGCCTCACGACCACCGCTAAAGAAGAATGTAACGTGCGGATACTTTTCAGTTTCCGCGATGCGAAGTTGCTTTAATCCCGCTTGCGCAACAACTTCACCTAAAGTGTTATCAAGGTTCATTGGCTTGAATGCCACGTAACCATCTACAGTTTCACTGAAGTGTGTCATACATACGAATTCTGGAATGTGAGGTACTTTTTCACCACGATCGAACTCACGGAAGTCTTCGTTTGTAAATACACGAGCAATTTGAATTGCACGGTCTGGACGGAAGTTATAGAAGATAACTGCATCATCATCATTGATTGTTGCAACTGGCGTGTTATCTTCGTTAACAATTACAGACGGCAATACGAATTCATCATAGATACCGTTCGCATAAGAGTCTTCTACACACTCTTCTGCTGATTTATAAGTAGGGCCTTCACCATTCACCATAGCACTGTAACATTTTTCTACGCGATCCCAACGCTTGTCACGGTCCATAGAGTAATAACGACCAGAGATAGTCGCGAATTGTCCTACTCCTGTTTCTTTAATTACTTCATTCGTTGCATCGATATAACCTTTTGCTGTTTGTGGTCCAACATCGCGGCCGTCTAAGAAGGCATGGATATAAACTTTCTCCACGCCTTCTTTTGCTGCTAGGCGAAGAAGAGCAAACATATGGTTCATGTGACTGTGCACACCACCGTCAGAAAGTAAACCGAATAAATGAAGTGCAGTACCTTTTTCTTTTACACTTTTAATTGCATTTTGGAAAGTTTCGTTCTTATCGAACTCACCTTCACGAATTGCAACGTTAACGCGTGTTAAGCTTTGATATACTACGCGGCCAGCACCGATATTTAAGTGACCAACCTCAGAGTTACCCATTTGACCTTCTGGAAGACCTACCGCCTCACCACAAGCTGTAAGCGTTGTGTGAGGGAATTTGTTCCAGTAGCCATCAAAATTAGGTTTCTTAGCTTGTGCTACAGCATTCCCGTAAGTTTCTTCACGAAGTCCGAAACCGTCAAGAATGATTAAAGCTGTTGGCTTTCTCATTTTACCGCCCCCAGAAGACCTAAGAACGAAGCAGGCTCTAAGCTAGCACCGCCAACTAAAGCGCCGTCGATGTCAGATTGTGCCATATACTCTTTAATGTTTTCTGGTTTTACGCTACCGCCGTATTGGATACGAACAGCTTCTGCAGCTTCTGGAGAAACAGCTTCTGCAACAACTTTACGGATGTGCGCACATACTTCGTTTGCATCTGCAGAAGAAGAAGATTTACCTGTACCGATAGCCCAGATTGGCTCATAAGCGATAACAGTTGCTTTAACTTGCTCTTCTGTTAAACCTGCAAGTGCTTTTGTCACTTGACCTGCTACTAGATCAAATGTTTTTCCGCTTTCGCGCTCTTCTAAAGTCTCACCACAACATACGATTGGTGTTAAACCATGTTCAAATGCTGCGATAGTCTTTTTGTTTACTGACTCATCTGTTTCAGCAAACATTTCACGACGCTCAGAGTGGCCAAGTACTACATAGCCAACTTTTAAGTCGCTAAGTGCTACTGGGCTAATTTCGCCAGTGAATGCACCATTTTTTTCGAAGTGCATGTTTTGTGCACCTACTTGTAAGTCAGTTCCTTCAGTTGCTGCTACAAGGCGCTCTAAGAATAGAGCTGGAGAGCAAACTACTGCATCAACAGCTGAAGCTGCTGGGATTTGACCTTTAACTTCCTCTACGAAGCTAACTGCTTCAGATAGAGTTTTATTCATTTTCCAGTTACCTGCGATAATTGGTTTACGCATGCTTTGCACCGTCCTTTTTCTTTGGCTGCTACTTATTTGTCGTTAAGACAAACTACACCTGGAAGCTCTTTACCTTCCATGAATTCTAATGACGCACCGCCGCCAGTAGAAATGTGGCTCATTTTATCAGCCATACCGAATTTTTCAACAGCTGCTGCAGAGTCACCACCGCCGATAACAGAGTATGTATCTTCTGCATCTGCTAATGCTTGTCCTACTGCTTTTGTACCTTCTGCGAATGGAGTCATTTCGAATACACCCATTGGTCCATTCCATACAACAAGCTTAGAATTTTTAATTACATCTGCATAAATTTCACGTGTTTTAGGACCGATGTCCACGCCTTCCCAGTTAGAAGGGATAGAGTCGATACCAACGATTTTAGTTGTTGCAGTTTCAGAGAATTCCTCAGTGATTACAACATCAACTGGCATGTAGAAGTTTACGCCTTTTTCTTTTGCAAGTTGCATAAATTCTTTAGCTAGTTCGATCTTGTCGTCTTCACATAGAGATAGACCAATTTCATGACCTAAAGCTTTAACGAATGTGTAAGCAAGTCCACCACCGATGATTAAGTTATCTACTTTGTCTAATAGATGACGAATTACACCGATTTTATCTTTTACTTTCGCACCACCGATGATAGCTGTAAATGGACGTTCTGGGTTAGAAAGTGCTTTACCAAGTACATCTAACTCTTTTTCCATTAATAGACCAGATACTGCTGGTAGGTAGTCTGCGATACCTGCTGTAGAAGCGTGAGCACGGTGAGCTGCACCGAATGCATCGTTTACGAAGATGTCAGCAAGTGCTGCAAATTCTTTCGCAAGTTCTGCATCGTTCTTTTCTTCGCCCGCATAGAAACGTACGTTTTCAAGAACTAATACGTCGCCTTCGTTCATTGCTGCAACCATTTCTTGTGCAACTGGTCCGAATGCTTCGTCCGCTTTTTTAACGTCTTTACCAAGAAGCTCGCCTAAACGTGCTGCTACTGGAGTTAAACGCATTTCTTCTACTACTTGACCTTTTGGACGGCCTAAGTGACTTGCTAAAATAACTTTCGCACCTTGCTCTACTAAATATTGAATTGTAGGAAGAGCTGCACGGATACGAGTTTCATCTGTAATTTTGCCTTCTTTCATAGGTACGTTGAAATCAACGCGGCAAAATACACGCTTACCTTTTAAATCTACGTCACGAATTGATTTTTTGTTCATTGGATTTCCCTCCGACTACTAGTTAGGATTGACAAAACCCACTCAAAAGCTTAACACATTTGCTTTTAAAACGAAAGAAGAGAGAGAGGGAACAAACCCTCTCCCTCGTTTTGTCATTGATAACTTATATAATTAAGAATTAAAGACCTTTTGAAGTCATGTAAGCTGCTAGGTCTACTACGCGGTTAGAGTAACCAGTTTCGTTATCGTACCAAGAAAGTACTTTAACCATGTTACCTTCCATTACCATTGTAGATAATGCATCGATTGTAGAAGAAGCTGTACATCCGTTATAGTCGATAGATACTAATGGCTCTTCGCTGTATCCAAGGATACCTTTTAATTCGCCTTCAGCTGCTGCTTTGAATGCTGCATTTACTTCTTCAACTGTTACTTCTTTGTCAAGTTCAACAACTAAGTCAACTAGAGAAACGTTAGCAGTTGGAACACGTACAGCGCCACCGTTTAATTTACCTTTAAGTTCTGGTAATACTAATGCTACAGCTTTAGCTGCACCAGTAGATGTTGGGATCATGTTTTCAGCTGCTGCACGAGCACGACGTAAATCTTTGTGTGGTAAGTCTAAGATTTGTTGGTCGTTAGTGTAAGAGTGAATTGTTGTCATCATTCCGCGTTTTACGCCGAATTTTTCGTTTAATACTTTAGCGAATGGAGCTAGACAGTTTGTAGTACAAGAAGCGTTAGATACTACGTTGTGGTTAGCTGCATCGTATTGTTCGTGGTTAACACCCATAACTACAGTGATATCTTCATCAGAAGCTGGAGCTGAGATGATAACTTTCTTAACTGATCCACCTAAGTGTTTCTCAGCATCTGATTTTTTAGTGAAACGGCCAGTAGATTCTACTACTACTTCTACTCCGTAGTCGCTCCATGGTAATTGAGCTGGGTCACGCTCAGCGATAACTTTAATTTCTTTACCGTTAACAACGATGCTGTTTTCGTTAGCAGATACTTCTGCATTTAAAGTTCCGTGAACTGTGTCATATTTTAAAAGGTGAGCTAATGTTTTAGCATCTGTTAAGTCGTTGATTGCTACTACTTCTACCTCAGAGTTGTTAAGAGCTGCGCGGAATACGTTACGTCCGATACGTCCAAATCCATTAATACCAATTTTAGTCATTTGAATTTCCTCCTTGGGGGATTATATTAAAGGGTAAAACCCTTTGTTAACTGTTTTGCTGCACCTTCATCTGTAATTAGAATTGAAGTGTGCCCTTGTTTAATTACAGCCTGTATTGCTTTTGCCTTTGAAGAACCTCCAGCGACTGCAACAACATGAGATACATTTTGTAAGTCCTCTAGTTGCATACCAACTGTTCTTACTTTATGAACAACATTTCCTTCTTCATTAAAGTAGTAACCGAAAGCTTCGCCAACTGCTTCGCTTGCCTGAATCTTTAACCAATCTGCTTCTGAAGTACTTCTGCGACGTGCCATTGTTAACGCATCACCTATTCCATGAATGACGATATTGGAAGATCGAATCAACTCAAGAACTTCTTTCACGGAAGGCTCTGTCACAATAGACGCATATGCTTCGCTACTAACATGGTCTGGAACATACAATAAGCGATAATTACTCATCGTATTTTGCGCCATCTTGGCACAAATGGTATTGGCTTCTAATTCAACACCTTCTCCAATTCCACCACGTGCTGGGACAAACAGCATATGTAAATCTTTGCAATCAAGTTGCATCATGTCCGCAGCAGCAGCTAGCGTAGTTCCTCCAGCCACAGCAACGATATTATTCGCTGTCAGACGGTCTTTTATACAAGTCACACAAGCACGGCCCATCTCCAGTTTGACCCAAGGTGATTCATCACTATCACCAGGGACAACGAAAACTTCATCCAAGTCTAATGTTTCCTTAAGTTGCTTTTCTAAAACCTTTAACCCGGAAATTTCTTTCATAAAGTCTTCCAAAGCAAGAACTAAAGCTGTTCCTTCTTCTGTCAAAGTCATTCCAGAAGAAGCGACGTGAACTAAGTTTTGTTCTTTCAAAACTTGAACTTCACTTCGCAATACTCGTTCTGTCATACCGAGACTTGCTGATAAGTTTCTTCTTCCAATCGGCTGCATGAGCCTAATGTATTGAAGAATTTGCATTCTCGTTTGCATAACAGGTAGCAGATCAGGTAATAATTTTTTTGTGTTCTGAATCCATGAGCGCATATCTTTTCTCCTCACTACATCGGTTCATTTTCCCTCGTGGTCACTTTACGTCCCGTAGTGACATTTTGTGTCCCACATAGGTTAAAAAAATAATCCCTGCTACGTGTATTATTGTAACAGGAGATAGAAACTTATTCAACTCTTAACTGCATTCTTTATATAGTTTATTATGACACCTTTGTGAATGTTACCATATTCTACTTGTTTTCCGTCCATTTCTACAACCGGAATCATTAAGTGATATTTTTCTAAAAGGTCATTATCTTCATATATATCTATTTCCTCGATTTGAAAAGAATATTCACATTGTACTTCCTGTAAAACTTGTTTTGCCTTCACGCAAAGGCCACAATCTTTTTTAGTATACAGTACAACTTTCATCTTCTTCACCTATCCGATCGTTTTTCGTAATGACGAAGCTGGGATATGCATTTGTTCTCTATACTTCGCCACTGTTCTTCGAGAAATAACAATTTCATGCTCTTCTTCTAATAATTTTGAAATCTTTTGATCTGAAAGTGGCTTTTTCTTATCCTCTGCCCCAATTAGCGTTTGAATAAATTGTTTTACACGTTTTGTAGAAACTGCTTCATCTTCAGTCGTCGAAACGGCATTGCTAAAGAACGATTTCATCTCAAATAAACCGTGTGGTGTTTGCACATATTTATTTCGCGTCGCACGACTAATTGTCGATTCATGCACACTTAACTCTTCCGCTACCTCTTTTAAAGCGAGAGGTCTTAAATACTCTGGACCTTTCCAGAAGAAATCACGTTGTTTTTCCATAATAATAGTCATTACTTGCAGCAATGTCTGTTTTCTCTGCTTCAAACTGCGCATAATCCACTGCACATGCTGATACTTTTCTGATACGTAAGATGCTACTTCACTTTCACTATTATTAAGAAGCGCACTATATTCAGAATGAATTTCAATTCTCGGCATATTTCTCTCATTCATTTGTAAAACGAGGCGATCGCCATCTTTTTTCACCGCCATATCAGGTACAATGTAAAGTGGTTTATCTGAAGAAAACGCAAGACCTGGTTTTGGTTGTAATGACGTTATACAATTTACCGCACTCTGTAATTCCTCATTACTACATTTCAACACTTGAACGAGCTTTCGCCAATCTTTCTTCACGAAATAAGCGAAATGATCTTCTACAACCTCTTCTGCTAATCCATTACGCCTTTGTAAGCGCTTCAATTGTAAGGTTAAACATTCCTGAATATTACGCGCCCCTACCCCTGCTGGCTCCAGTGATTGGACAAGCTCTACAGAACGGTCGACTACATGAATATGTGCAGAAAGGAGCTCTGCTAACTCTTCATTCGTTTCTTGTAAATATCCATTTCCATCCATGTTCATAATAATGAAAGAAGCTACTTTTCGCTCTTCTTCATCTATTTTATAATACTGTATTTGATTTAATAAATGTTGCTGAATCGTTGTAGAATCCACACTGTAGATCTCCATCTGATTCTCGACTTGTTTGCTGGTACTTTTACTGTTGTTAGAGCTCTTTTTCTTCTCCCTCTCAAAACCACCTAACTCAATAAGGGGATTCTCTAACGATTGCTCATACAAAAACTCCGATAATTCTTGTACATTATACTGGAGCATTGTAATCGCTTGCCTTAACTCTTGTGTCATTGCCAAACGTAAGCTTTGTTCTTGTAAAAGACTTGCCTTCAAACTAATCTCCCCCTTGTTTCTATTGTACAATAAGTTTGGTAAAAGGAGAATCCTCACGCAGACACCCATTCCAAAATATTATTAATTTATATGTATTAATGAGATTTACAACTTACAACCGAAATTTGAATAATATTGAAAGAAAATAATAAAGTTAAAAATTATTATCAAGTACTAATAGTAAATCTTATTATTAGATATAACAAGAGGTAAATAAAAAAGTCCTAACCTACAAAACGTAAGTTAGGACTTTTTGACGCGCCCAGAGGGATTCGAACCCCCGGCAGACGTGGTACCGGAAACCACCGCTCTATCCGACTGAGCTATGGGCGCATGATTATAGAAAACACTTCATTTTCTTCTCATAATAATAGCAATAAAATCCATCTAAATCAATAAAAATATCCCCGTAATACCTTATGCATCTTAGCTAAGAGCATATAAAATCCATTCCACCCCTAAATTTTCCAATCATAAATTCTCCCCAACTCACAAATTATAATCTTTGAATTGATATTCCAAAGGGGGCTTCATTCAATGACTGTAATTACAAAATTAAAGCAGACTGTTTCTGGATTAAAAAGTGCCCAAGCTAGCTTAGAGGGATTCGCTCTTGATACGGATAACCAACAAGCTAAGCAACTTTTCCAAACAGCTGCGCAGCAAACACAAACGATTATCGATTCTTTAAACCCACGTGTTGAAGAAGTCCAACAAGAAGAACCACAATACTCACAGCAATAACGAACCAATCTTGCTGTGAAATAGAAAAAGGATGATATGCAGTCATCCTTTTTCTATCACATTACATATTGCAATAGAAATGGAATGATAATTATGCGAAAACTCGGCCTCATAACCGCATTATTTGCACTTCTATTTAGCTCTTTTACCGGATGTGATAATAGTCCTTTAGATAAAAAAGTGAAAGAAGAAGCAAAACGAACGGAGAAAGAAAAAGGTCCAAAGTTAACAAAGACGAGTACGGAATCCTTTAATCAATCTATATCACAAGGAGCGAAGAAAAGAGCTCTCGCTATGGATGAAATTATAAAAAGCACAGCAGTGAATTCAAATTTAGATCTCTACATAGCAGTTACACCTGAGCATCACGAAAGGTTTGGATTAAAGCCGTTGCGCAGCAAACTTCAAAAGCAACTAAGTGATGAGCACCCTACTTTCGATGTTCGTGTCAGTACAGATAAAAAAATCTTTATGTTACTCGAAAAACTCGAAAGAAAAATTAAGGAAAAAGAAGTATCTAAAGATGAAATTAATAAACAATTAAAATTCATTGGTAAAAAAATGGAGTCTAACACTTAACGCTTTTTAAAAGAAAAGGAAGGATTGCAATGTCTAGTAAAGATAAAAACTTAACCCCTGTACAACAGGAGTATAAAAAATTCGAACAAGAACGCGAACCAAAACGACCTGTCTTAAAAAATTGTATAAAAGCCTTTTTCGTCGGTGGTTTTATTTGCTTCATCGGACAACTCATTTCTACTTTTTACATCACATATTTTGATTTCACTGAACGCTCAGCAGGCAATCCAACAGTCGCAACTCTCATTTTCATCTCTATGTTACTAACTGGATTTGGTATATACGATCGTTTTGGACAGTTTGCCGGTGCTGGTACAGCTGTACCTGTTACTGGATTTGGTAACTCTGTTATTGCCGCATGTATTGAGCATCGAACGGAAGGATTTGTCCTTGGCGTTGGCGGCAATATGTTTAAACTAGCTGGTTCTGTTATTTTATTTGGTGTATTTTCCGCTTTCGTCATCGCACTTATTAAAACTATTCTCGTTCAATGGGGAGGGCTATAAATGTTACAAGGACACCGAACGTGGGTATTTGAAAACAAACCAGTCATTATCTCAACAGGGGTTGTCGGTGGACCATTTGAAGCAAAGGGGAACATCCCAGAAGACTTCGATATCCTTCATGAAGATTTATGGCTCGGACAAGATTCCTATGAAAAAGCACATAAGATTTTATTCGAAGAAGCTTGTAGTCGCGCTACTGAAAAAGCAGAGCTTCGTAAAGATGATATTCAATTCGTACTCGCAGGAGATTTAATTAATCAAATTACTCCAACAAGCTTTGCTTGCCGCACACTTGGGACTCCTTATCTCGGATTATTCGGGGCTTGCTCTACTTCTATGGAAGGTTTAGCACTTGGGGCAAGTATCGTAAATGCAAAAGGTGCAAAATATTTATTAACTGGAGCTTCAAGCCATAATACAGCTGTAGAAAAACAGTTCCGCTACCCTACCGAATACGGTGGACAAAAGCCGCCTACTGCACAGTGGACAGTAACCGGAGCAGGAGCCGCTATTTTAAGCGATACTGGACACGGTCCAAGAGTAACCTCTGCAACAATCGGCCGAGTGGTTGATATGGGATTAACGGATCCGTTTAATATGGGAGGCGCAATGGCTCCAGCTGCAGTTGATACAATTGAAGCCCATTTACGTGAACGTCAAATTGATGCCTCTTACTACGATTTAATTGTAACAGGCGATCTCGGACATGTAGGACGCGAAATTGCTTATGACTTACTACATAAACACGGAACGAAAGTAACGAGCGAACAATTTCAAGATTGCGGAATTATCATTTATAGAGAAGGACAACCTGTCATAGCTGGTGCTAGCGGACCTGGATGTTCCGCAACAGTCGTATACGGTCATTTATTAAACCGAATGAAAAGAGGAGAGTTCAAAAAAATACTTGTCGTTGCGACAGGTGCTTTACTATCTCCACTTACATTCCAACAAGAAGAAACGATTCCGTGTATCGCTCACGCCGTTTCGATTGAATTTGGAGGTGCAACGCAATGATTTTTTTCTGGGCTTTCGTCATTGGCGGACTTATATGTGTAATCGGCCAACTTATGTTTGATGTCGGCAAACTAACACCTGCTCATACAATGGCAACACTCGTTGTTGCTGGAGCTATATTAGATGGATTTAATTTGTATGAGCCATTAATTGATTTCGCTGGAGCCGGGGCAACTGTACCTATTACAAGCTTTGGTAATGCCCTCGTTCATGGCGCAATGGAAGAAGCTGCAAAACATGGCATCGTTGGCGTTATTACCGGCATGTTTAAAGTAACGAGCGCCGGTGTATCAGCGGCTATTATTTTCGGCTTCATTGGAGCATTGTTATTCAAACCGAAAGGATAAGAGGTGTTTATATGACTGTTATCGCTAGCGTAAAAACTTGCCTTGCTAGTGTAAGGGGCGCTCAAGCAAGTTTAAGCTCCCTTTCATTAAATTCACAAGACGAAGAATCAAAACGCGTATTTCATGAATGTATGTTAGAAATGGACAGCGTCATCGCTGATTTAAAGGATAGAATTTCAGTATTAGAACGTGAAGAACCTCAATATAAAGGGTTTTAAGTAGACTGGAGGAAACGACTATGTCTCACCTGCCGGAATGGACACTTGTCATTCTTCGCTCTGTATTCATATTAATTATTTTATTCGCTATTACGAAATGGTTAGGCAAAAGACAAATCTCTCAGCTTTCCTTTTTTGAATACATAGCCGGAATGACGATTGGTGACATCGCTGCCCAAGTATCTACAGGGCTCGATTCAAAATTTTTTCACGGCGTCTTTGCGATACTCATTTTCGCTGTGGTACCTTTTTTAACAGGAATCCTCTCTTTAAAGAACAAAACAGCTCGGGACTTCTTTGAAGGGAAATCTACCGTATTAATAAAAGACGGAAAGATACTCGAAGATAACTTAAAGAAAGAAAAATATACGAGTGACGAATTACTGGAACTTCTCCGTGGAAAAAGTGCGTTCAGCGTAGCTGAAGTCGAATTTGCTGTCTTAGAACCGAGCGGAGAATTAAATGTATTATTAAAGAAAGATTCCCAGCCACTTACAGCAAAAGACATCGGTTTAAAAGTACCAAACGAGAAAGAACCACAAACTGTTATTATGGATGGAAATGTACTAGATGAACCTCTTTCAGCAAGCGGACATAACCGCGCTTGGCTACATTCAGAATTAGAAAAACTCGGTGTTGTTATTGAAAATGTCTTCCTCGGTCAAGTGGATTCATACGGACAACTTACTATCGACATTTACAATGACAAACTCCAAATGCCTTCTCCTCAAAACAAACCTTTATTATTAGCATCTTTAAAAAAATGTCATGCTGATCTTGAACTATTTTCCTTAGAAACAAAGTCGAAATCAGCAAGTGAAATGTATAGTAAAAATGCGAAACAAATCGAAAAGATTTTAAATAAAGTAACCTATCTTTTAAAAGACTAATTATCGAAAGAACGCTTCAGTTAAAAGGCGTTCTTTTCTTTTTTTCTCCAGTTTTCATAACGTTTAAATTTATGTAATTCGGTTATGATGTTGAAGATACATAAGCAGGGAATTTCGAAAACATAGCGAATATTTCATGGTACAACTACATATTTTTTTGATTTAAAGTGGTTTCGTTTGACCTTTATTGACCATAATTGTATTATAAGACTAAGAAAGCTTTATAAGGAGGAAATAACAGATGAATTTAATTCCTACAGTAATTGAACAAACAAATCGTGGAGAACGCGCTTACGATATTTACTCTCGACTATTAAAAGACCGCATCATTATGCTTGGTAGTGCAATTGATGACAACGTAGCTAACTCAATCGTTTCCCAGCTTTTATTCTTGGAATCTCAAGATCCAGAAAAAGATATTCACATCTACATCAACAGCCCTGGTGGTTCTATCACAGCGGGTATGGCAATCTATGATACAATGCAGTTTATTAAACCACAAGTATCAACAATCTGTATCGGTATGGCAGCATCTATGGGTGCATTCTTACTTGCAGCAGGTGAAAAAGGAAAACGTTATGCACTTCCAAACAGTGAAGTAATGATTCACCAACCACTTGGTGGAGCACAAGGTCAAGCAACTGAAATCGAAATCGCTGCAAAACGTATCCTATTCTTACGTGAAAAACTAAACCAAATTCTTGCTGACCGCACTGGTCAACCACTTGAAGTACTACAACGCGACACAGACCGCGACAACTTCATGACAGCAGAAAAAGCTTTAGAATACGGTTTAATCGATAAAATCTTTACAAATCGTTAATACTTAAAAGCGAAAGCGGCTCGTTTAGAATCAAAGGGCGATGGAGCACCTGATTCCGAGGCGCTTTTTGCCTCGAATGAAGGGGCGAAACAACCGGAGATTCTAGCCGCTGAAGCTAGATACATAAAAAAGCGCCCTATTACAGGGCGCTTTTTTATTATCATGCACTCCCGTCTGGATACCCACCCTGGTATTCACCTAAATATATCAGCGATTTTTCAAATATATCGACCGTAACTCCGATTATATCGGCGATTATTTTAATATATCGACGTTTCGACACCACTTATCGACTTACCGACAATCCTCGACAAGCACATTCTCCTTAAATACCCCTCCCCGCTAATTCGCACAGACAACAAAACAAAAAAGCTATCGCATATACGCGATAGCTTTTTATTGTACATATGCAGCTAATGCTTCTAAAGCCTCTTCTGCATCTGAACCTTCTGTTGTAATTGTTATCATGCTTCCAGTTCCAATTGCTAAGCTCATAATCCCCATTATGCTCTTTGCATTTACTGTCTTTCCATCTTTCTCGATGAAGATATCTGCATGAAAGCGATTTGCCTCTTGTACAAACAACGCAGCCGGACGTGCTTGTAAACCGTTTTTTAATGAAACCTGAACTCTTTTTTGAACCACAGCTCCATTTCCCCTTTAACCTCTTATTTTTTTGCTACCGTTTCCCCCGCGCGTAATTTCTCTGCAATTTCATCGATTTTACGCAAACGATGATTAATACCCGACTTACTAATCTTCCCCCCGGATACCATCTCACCTAACTCTTTCAATGTTACATCTTGATAATCTCTTCGTAATTGTGCAATCTCTTGTAGTTTATCCGGCAATATATCAAGACCAACTGTCTCATCAATGTAACGAATATTTTCAATCTGCCTTAGTGCTGCACCAATTGTTTTATTTAAATTAGCTGTTTCGCAGTTCACTAAACGATTTACAGAATTACGCATATCACGTACGATTCGAATATCTTCAAATCTTAAAAGTGCATTATGAGCACCTATAATATTTAAAAACTCTGTAATTTTTTCTGCTTCTTTCAAATACGTAATGTACCCTTTTCTTCTCTCCAGCGTCTTACTATTTAAATCAAATCCGTTCATCAGTTCACATATAGCATCATTATGTTCCTTATATAACGAAAAGATTTCTAAATGATAAGATGATGTTTCTGGGTTATTTACTGAACCACCTGCTAAAAATGCTCCGCGTAAATACGATCGTTTACAACATTTCTTCTCAATCAGTTCTTGTGATATATTTCGAATAAATGAAAAGTCATCTCGAACGATATGAAGATCAGCTAATATTTCGCGAGACTTCTCAACAAGCCGCACAATATATACATTATTTTTCTTCAATCGCATTTTTTTACGAACAAGTAATTCTACCGTCACGTCATATCCTTTTTTCAAAAGCGTATAAATCCTTCTTGCAATTGCCGCATTTTCCGTTTGAATATCGATAGATAGACGACGGTTTGAAAAAGAAAGCGACCCGTTCATTCGAAGTAGCGCTGATAATTCTGCTTTCTCACAGCATTCCTTCATCTCAAGATTCGTCAACTCTTTCTTTGTTTCTGATGCAAATGACACAGTCAACACCTCCTTATACGATTATTGCGGAACAAAATTCTTGTCCTATATGAATGAGGAGCGCTACCTCAAACGAGGCAACGCATATTTATAACAATGAATATAAAATCGAAGCTAACTTTAACGTATCATGCCTTACAACATGATCATCATACTTCGCTAATCCCTCTTGAATAACATCAATATTATTTTCAACAAAACGTTCTTCATCCACTACAACTGGTGTAGACATTTCTTCATCATATAACTTACGTAATTCACAAGGAATCTCACGGTTATTTACAATTGCAGTATTGATAAATGGTTGCCCTAAATGATCGTGTAACGCCTGCACATGATCAAAAGCAGTATATCCCATCGTTTCACCCGCTTGTGTCATAACGTTACATACATATACCTTCTTCGCCTTTGCAGCAAGAACAGCGTCTCCAATTTTGTTAACAACTAAATTGGGTAATATACTCGTATACAAACTTCCTGGGCCGAAAACAAGTAAATCAGCTCGTTTAATCTCAGCCAACGTTTCATGCAATGGCTCTACATCTTCTGGAGTCAAAAAGACGCGATTAATCTTCTTTCCGTAATAAGGAATCTTTGATTCACCTGTTACAATTTCTCCATCTTCAAGTTCCGCATGAAGTACCGCACTTTGATTCGCTGCTGGTAATACACGTCCTCTGACATTTAATACTTTACTTGTTTCCGTAATTGCATGGAAAAAGTCTCCTGTAATCGAGGTCATACCTGCCAATAATAGATTTCCTAACGCATGACCTTTCAGTCCGTCTCCTGTTGTGAAACGGTGCTGAAATAAAGCTTCCACCAGTGGCTCTACATCCGATAACGCAACAAGTACGTTACGGATGTCACCTGGAGGTGGAATTTCTAGCTCATCACGTAATCTACCCGAACTACCACCATCATCAGCGATTGTAACAACTGCTGTAATATCAACAGGATATTGCTTTAATCCTCTTAATAAAACAGAGAGTCCAGTTCCGCCTCCCATGATGACAATTTTAGGCTTTCTCTCTTTTTTCATCCCTTAATGGCCCTTTCTCTTCTCCACATCACGATGAGATACATGAACACTATACTCTGGTTTCAAATGTTTCCCAAGGTATTCTGTAAGCGTAACAGAACGATGCTGTCCACCTGTACATCCAATTGCAATTACAAGTTGACTTTTGCCTTCTCTTTTATAATGAGGCAGCATGAAAGTAATCAGATCCGTCAACTTCTCTAAAAACTTATGTGTCTCATTAAATTTCAGTACATACGAAGAAACTTCTTCATCTAGTCCTGTTAATGGCTTCATGTGTGGAATGTAATATGGATTTGGTAAAAAACGAACATCAAATACTAAATCTGCATCAATTGGAATACCGTACTTAAATCCAAATGACATAACATTTACACGAAATGCTTGCTCAGTTTCTGTTGAGAACAAGTGAACAATTTTTTCACGTAATTCTTTTGGTTTTAAATCCGATGTATCAAGCACAATATTCGCTCGTGCCTTCATATCTGTTAATAAATTGCGCTCTGCTTCGATTCCCTTTAATGGCAAACCAGTTGGTGCAAGTGGATGCGAACGTCTCGTTTCTTTATAACGAGTTACAAGCGTACTATCTTTCGCATCTAAAAATAAAATATGAGGAATAATCCATGTACGTTCTGATAAATCATCAAGTGCTCCCCATAAATGTTCGAAAAACTCGCGGCCACGTAAATCAATACCAAGTGCCACTTTATTCATTTTCCCTTTTGAATCCGCCATAAGCTCAATAAACTTTGGCAATAACATCGGTGGTAAATTATCTACACAAAAATATCCTAAATCTTCAAAACTTTGTAAAGCTACTGTTTTTCCAGCTCCAGACATCCCTGTAATAATTACCATTTTTATATCATTATTCTCTGTCATCGTATCCTCTCCTTGACGGTTTAACTCGGATCTAATCGATATGAAAGCAACTCAAAATCTGGGGTATATACAAATGTACCGTAGATTATGCCATTTCCTTTAATTAAATAATCAATAATGTGATAATCTCCTGGCGCCATTGCTAAATCATCAATTTTATCAAATGTATGCCAACCAATGATGCCTTCTTCGCTCTCTAGTTTGTTTTCTCCTGCAAAATCTGTCGCTAAAAAGGAGAACATCATCCATTCAGAAACAACTTTATCACCTTCTTGGATGACAAAGGTGAAGACCCCCTTTAACGCTGGATTTTTCAAATAAATACCTGTTTCTTCGCGATATTCGCGAACAACGGAATCTCTTACAGTCTCACCACGCTCCATTTTCCCGCCTGGTGCAACCCACCAATTTCGGCGAGGTTTTTGGAGTAAGAGTACTTCATTATCTCTAATTAACACACAGTTTGTCACTCTTTGCATGTTTCTTCACCTCAGCTACTTGCAGTAAAATTCCTCACTGCATACTTCTTTCATTATACTATCAAAAACAGTTTGCTACAACGAAGGAGCCAGTCCTCTTTCGCTAAGCATATGCTACTCAGCAATTTTAAAAAGCTTTCTATAACAAGCAATGTAAATGCTTATACTTTTAATGAATAGCATGAAAAATCCCCTTAACGATTTTTATCGCCAAGGGGATTAAAGCCCTTATTTCTTACCGAAATAAGTAACAATCGCAAATCCTAAAATAAAGGTAATGATTGAACTTATAATTGAAAATCCACCAGTCGGAATCCCTGGGAATACAATTACAATCGAACCGATTACAAGTCCAATAATTGCCGCAAATGTCATACTTTTATAACGATCTAATAAAAAACTAATGCCTTTACTACTTACAACAAATCCGACCATAACACCAGCACCGATAACCAAGATTAAAGGTAAATTAAGTGTAGTTAAAGCGTTAATTGCTGTTGGATACACACCAATAATTAATAAAATAAACGATCCACTAATCCCAGGAAGCAGCATGGCCATACTAGCCATCCATCCTGCGAAAAATAAACCAATTGCATTTAAAATTGTTAAAGTCGTAATTGGATCTGCTGCCTTATCTGGTTTAAAGAAAGCTGTAATCGCAACAAGAATTGCTGCAACTATTAATAAAACGATGTGCTTACCTTTAAACGATGACTTTGCATCAGCTTCCCTCATTAACATCGGTAATATACTAATAATTAAACCGAGGAAGAAAAATTGAGTCGGTTCATAATGATTTGCAAGTAAATATTTAATAACGTGACTTAACGTTAAAAATGCCGCTGCCACACCAGCTGCAAGGGGAATTAAAAATCCTAAATGTTTTTTCCATTCACGACTAAAGAATCCACTAATTGCCGCAAGCAATTGTTCATAAATCCCTAACACAACAGCGATTGTACCGCCGCTCACACCAGGAATTAAATCACTAACGCCCATACAAAATCCACGATATATATTACGCCATTCCATACTGAATAAATTCCTCATTTCTTATAGTGATTTTTTCCGTAAAGTCCAGTATATCAATAAGAAAGCTTATAATCCTTATATTTTTTGACAAAACTTTGACATTTTCACACAAAAAAAGAAGAAAGCTCCTGTCGGTAGCTTTCTTCTCAAAAGGTATATTATCCCTTATTTTTCTGATACAGTTTTTAATTCCTCTAATAATTCTTCTACGTAATGTTGTGCACTTTGCGCTGCAATACTACCGTCACCTGTTGCAGTTACAATTTGACGAAGCATTTTTTCACGAACATCACCAGCTGCGAAAATACCAGGGATTTTCGTTTCCATACGCTCGTTCGTTTCAAGGTAACCATTTTCATTTGTAATACCTAGTTCAACAAATGGTTTTGATAAAGGTAACATACCGATGTATACGAATACGCCGTCAGTTTTGACTTCTTTCTCTTCTCCACTATTTACGTCCACAAGTGTTACACTTCCTACTTTACCACTTGCTTCGTTGATTTCTTTTATAGTGTGATTCCAAATGAAATCTACTTTTTCGTTTTGGAAAGCACGGTCTTGTAAAATTTTCTGTGCACGAAGCGTGTCACGACGGTGAACGATCGTTACTTTTGATGCGAAGCGTGTTAAGAACACACCCTCTTCAACAGCAGAATCTCCGCCACCAATTACGATAAGCTCTTTTCCTTTAAAGAATGCTCCGTCACATACTGCACAATATGATACACCGCGGCCGCCAAGTTCTGTTTCACCCGGTACACCAATTTTTTTATACTCTGCACCGCTTGCAACGATAATTGCACGTGCTTTATATTCTTTTTTACCAGCAATAATTGTTTTGTATTCTTTACCATCGATGACTTCTTTCACATCACCGTATGCATATTCAGCACCAAATTTCTTCGCATGCTCAAACATTTTATTTGATAAATCTGGTCCTAAAATAGACTCATAACCTGGGTAGTTTTCTACATCTTCCGTGTTTGCCATTTGGCCACCTGGAATACCACGCTCAAGCATTAATGTGCTTAAATTTGCACGAGATGTATATACTGCAGCTGTCATACCAGCTGGTCCTGCACCAATAATAACGACATCATAAATTTTTTCTTCTGACACACTATTCACTCCTATCCATTCCTACACAATTAAGTTACCCTCATTATACTGTTAGCATCATTTTTTTCCCAATGATTTGCTTATCTTATGTGTGCGTACGCTTAACAGCTTGCACATACTTTCGGACAGTCGCTACAGATACATTATATACATCTCCAAGCTCCGACTGTGTCATTTTATTTCCTTGTTCGCCGCGTACAATGTATTCAATCGCAGCTGACCAGCCGTACACATTTGTAAATATGTCTCCAGATGTATATAAACGTATGAACGTACAAAACCAAAAGTGTAAACACTCTTCAATTAATTCATCATCTTTTTTCGTATAATTGTATAATGCATCCGCAATTCTCGCGCACTGCTCAAATTGCTGTAAATCAGCTGGAATACTCTTATGACTATTAAGTAAAAAGAAGTACTTTGCAAGTTGCGATACGATGGGAACACCGTTCTTCGCTTGCGTTATATCAAAGAAGAATCCAACCTTCTCCGGCGTTGACAATTCATTCATTAAATATAAAGCTAGCATTTGTTCTTCTAGCGTCGCACTTTGCTGAAATGATTTTCGTAATTCTTCAAATAACACATTTTGCCCTTCATCTGCTAAATTCAGCGCATTCCACGGTTCTTTTCCCTTTTTATCAGGATGTAATTCCACGACATATTGCCACATTTTTTCAGCTAGTTGCTGGTCTTTCACCATATACGCAGAATATGCAAACCAATAATAAAAACTAACGTCTCCCTCATATCCTTGACGCTTTAATAGTTTGAACCACTTATATGCATGCTCGAAATAACCAATTGTTGCGAGTGTAGTTCCCAGTTTCAAACGATGTTCAAATGAAATCGGATATACCGAAACTAGCTGTCCCGCTAATGCCTCTACTTGTTTATGCTCTCCAATTGAATATAGAAAAATAAGCGTATTACAAAGCGCATGTATATTGCCAGGATTTTTCTCTAAAATCATTTCTGTTAACTTCAGTGCTTTGTCTACATTACCAGATTGAAAATGTGCAATGGCTAAATTATTATGACCTGACCAAAATTCCGGATAATCTTTCGTAACAATTTCTAATGTAGCAATTGCTTCTTCCAATTGTCCATTACGAATATAGCGATTCGCTTCTTCCTGCATAACAATTAAATCATCTTCATCTTCAATCTCTTCCGCACCCATTGCTTCTTCTTCCATAATCTCAAGAAGTTCTAACGTATCTTCTACGAATTCCTTCTCTTTTGCAACTTCTAAATAACGATCTGCATATTTCTTCGCCTGTTGAAATAACCCCATATATGCATAATTATTTGCAATAAAATAATAGCACTGTTCAAGTTCTGGATTAGATCTAACTAACTTTAAGAAGATTTGATTCGATTCTTGATATTCACCAGCCTCAGATAATACTGATGCTAATTGACATAAAATAAACGGCTCCTTCTCACTTTGTGCCGCTCTTCGAAAATATTTAATTGCATCTTGCAATTTTTGTCCTTTGTAAGCTCTCATCCCTTTTTTATAAAAGAAGTCCGCTAATTGATTAAAAGAGATAACTTGTCCGTTCTCCTTATATATCCTTTGATTTTTCCCCATATATCCTCCAGTTTTTTGTTTTCTTCGTTCACACATTCTTCTATCTATAAGTATAAACGATTCCGTAAAAAACAAAACAGTATATTATACTCAATTATTTCCTTTTTATTCATAAAAAAAGAGGAGAAATGTTACATTTTCACCATGAACCTTCTCTTGCGGTCATTTGCTCTTTCGTATAAATAATACGCATTGGATTTCCACCTACGAAAGCACCGCTCGGTACATCTCTATGAACAAGTGTGCCAGCTGAGACAGTCGCACCGTCTCCAATTTTCACACCTGGTAATATTGTTGCATTCGCTCCAATCATCACTTCATTTCCAATGACGATTTCCCCAAGTCGATATTCACGAATTAAATATTCATGCGCTAAAAGCGTTGTATTATAGCCAATAATCGAATTCTCTCCCACAGTTATCTTTTCCGGGAACATAATATCCGGCATTACCATAAGCGCAAATGATGTTTTCTTTCCTACTTTCATCCGTAAAAAAGTACGGTACAACCAATTCTTCACAGATAAAAATGGCGTGTAACGCGCAATTTGGATAATAATAAAGTTTTTCATCACCTTCCAAAAAGACACTGTTTTATACACATTCCATAATGAATTTTCTCCTGAAACAGGATAGCGCGTTGTCCGTCGCACTTAGCTCGCTCCTCTACTAACTTACTTGGACCTTTATGAACGTTTCATATTAGACAAAATCGGTAACAAATCACTCATTTTATCTAGCATAAAGTCCGGCTTGTAAGCTTCTAAATACGCTCTACCTTTCAACGTCCATGAAACCGCAGCTGTTTTCGTCCCCGCATTTTGACCACCGACAATATCATGATGATTATCTCCAACCATCAATGCCTCTTCTGGTTTTGCATCTAATAATTCAAGCGCTTTTTGAAGTGGCTCTGGATGTGGTTTCACATGCTCTACATCATCAATTGTCACGACAACATCAAAGAATTCATCAAGCTTTGACAACTGTAATCCCATCTCAACGGTTTGTCTCGCTTTCGTTGTAACAATACCAACTTTATAACCTTGCTTCTTCAACTCTCGAACTGTTTCATATACAGTTTCATATTCTTCTACTAATTCATCATGATGATCATGGTTAAATTCGCGATAACTTGTAATCATCTCTTCAACCTTACTTTCATCAATCTTACTGAAAGTATCATGCAAAGATGGACCGATAAATGGCAACACATCTTCACGCTTATATTGATTTGGATAATACGTATTTAAAGTATGTAAAAAAGAAGAAATAATAAGTTCGTTTGTATTAATTAAAGTTCCATCTAAATCAAATAACACTGTATTTATTCTCATTGCCTTAGTCCTTTCGCCTTCCTGAATATGAAAGAAGCAGCATCTTATAATAAGATGCTACTTTTCTCTAATTTTCCGAATATCTTTTATCAGCTTGCCCCATTTTTCGTCTCACAATAATGAAAATAATAGAAATAACAACAAGTCCAATTGACATTACTTGTGCAATACGAAGTGGTCCTAGCATTAAACTATCTGTACGTAAGCCTTCTACGAAGAAGCGTCCTACTGAATACCAAATTAAATATGTGAAGAATAATTCCCCGCGGCGTAAATTCACTTTTCTTAATGCAAGTAGTAAAATTACACCTGCAAAATTCCATAATGATTCATATAAAAACGTCGGATGATAGTACACACCCTCAATATACATTTGATTAATAATGAAATCTGGTAAATGAAGACCTTCTAAAAACTGTCTCGTTACTTCATCACCATGCGCCTCTTGGTTCATAAAGTTTCCCCATCGGCCAATTGCTTGTCCTAATAAAATACTTGGTGCAGCAATATCCGCCAACTTCCAGAATGAAACCCCGCGTCGCTTTGCAAAAAGAATCCCTGTAATAACCGCTCCGATTAAACCACCATGAATCGCCAAGCCACCTTGACGAATATTAATAATTTGACTCGGGTTTTGCGCGTAATATTCCCATTCAAAAATAACATAGTACATTCTCGCAAATAGAATAGCGATCGGTACTGCAATTAATACAAGGTCAACAAATGTATCTTTTGGAATACCTAGCCTTTCTCCCTCGCGAGTTGCTAGCCAAAGACCTAATAGCACCCCTGTACCGATAATAATCCCGTACCAATAAACAGGAAACGGCCCAAGTTGGACAGCTACGCGGTCAAGCTGCGGTACAGAACCTAACAGCATATGTATGACCTCCCTCTCCAATGTTTACTCCTGATTCCCTAACTCAATCGCACTCATTAATCGTTCTGAGAACTGCTGTGCTGCATTAACTCCCATACGCTTTAAACGGAAGTTCATCGCTGCTACTTCAATAATAACAGCCAAGTTTCGACCAGGACGAACTGGAAGTGTAATCTTCGTAAGTTCTGTATCAATAATTTTCATCTTCTCTTCATCAAGACCTAAGCGATCATAGTTTTTCTTTTGATCCCAAATTTCAAGATTAATAACAAGTGTAATACGCTTATAATTTCGCACTGCCCCTGCACCGAATAACGTCATAACGTTAATGATACCTAGACCACGAATTTCTAATAAATGCTCAATTAAATCTGGTGAGCTTCCTACTAATGTGTCTTCATCTTCTTGGCGAATTTCTACACTATCATCCGCAACAAGGCGGTGACCACGCTTCACAAGTTCAAGAGCTGTCTCACTTTTACCAACACCACTTTGACCTGTAATTAAAACACCAACACCGTAAATATCTACTAATACACCATGAACAGCAGTTGTTGGTGCTAGCTTACCTTCTAAATAATTAGTTAAACGACTTGATAATCTCGTTGTCGTTTGAGAAGAACGTAATAAAGGCATGCCTGATTCACGTGATGCTTGTAATAACTCATCTGGTACATCTTGATTACGAGTTATAATAATACATGGCGTCTCCTCGGTACAAAGCGCTTTCATTCTCTCTTGTTTTTGCTCTGTTGTTAACGTATCAAAGAACGTGAGCTCCGTTTTTCCAAGAAGCTGCACGCGATCAGCTGGATAATATGTAAAGAATCCTGCCATTTCAATTCCAGGTCGTGATAAATCACTTGTATCAATCGGACGATGAATTCCTTCCTCACCACTTATTAACTCCAATTGAAATTGTTCAATTAAATCTTTTGTCCTTACTTTTGGCATATGTATAAACCTCCACTCCGCTGCGGGTTCAGTCTCGTTTGATGTAAAATTCCATTCTACCGGATATTGTACCATTTTTTTCTGGAAACAAGAAATACGGTTTCTAATAAATAGAAAAAAACATTTCATACGAATAATGAAATGTTTTTCTTTTTGTCATTTTCTCTTTTTTTCATATAGAGGTTCCACAATTGCCTTCTCAATAATCATATTAAAAATTGAAATACAAATTGCCGCAACAATCGCTACACCAAATCCTGATATATTAAAAGCATCTCCTAATAATGAATCTGCTATTTTTAACGTAATCGCATTAATAACAATTAAGAAGAAGCCGAAAGTTACAACAGTAATTGGTAGCGTAATTAAAATTAAAAACGGCTTTACGAACACATTTAAAACCGCCAATATAATACTCGCAATAATTGCAGTTTGTATATTTGCTACGTAAAATGCATCTGGTGCAATCCCTTTTAAAAGCCCCGATACAGCGATTAACACAACGCTATTTACAAGAAGTGATACAATCCATCTCATTTCGTTACACATCCTTTTAAACATATATATTTCATCATACGCTAATAGATAATAAACGCAAGTATGATACAAACACTTATATCAACTTATTCTATCTTTCATGCTTGTATACCTACTAACATTTCTTAGTAAAATAAGGGCCGCACCATCTATGTTCATGAGTTTTTACAAAAGTCCAAGTGAACTCCTTATCTACAATATAGATGTCACCCTTATACATATCGTCCCTCTCACACAATATATCATCCATATGTAACAAACTCGCATCCTTTATTAACAGTACCTCATCACAGTGTTGGTAGAAAATGTAGCAATCCTTTTTCACTTCATTATGAAACGCGTTCTTTGCTTCTTTACCCTCTAAACACTTCTTTTTCTCATAACTAAATATGTGCCAAAGATACCCACATCCATACTTATCTCCATAAAGAAAAATGTCTTCTTTTTCTTCATCACTTAAATGATTTGCAAAGTTATCCTCCCAGCGCTTCCGAAAATATACACCCCAATTTTGAAACTCTCTTACCTTCATATTTTTCTTTCTTAAAACATCTACAAATTCCATTTTCTCCCCCTATGAACGAAAAACCGAGTGCCATTTCCACTCGGTTTTTCGTAATACACTTATTGAGATAACTCTACTTCTTTTATCTTCTCTTTCATTCTTGCTTTATCACGATTTAAAATCTCTTTTAAATATTTACCTGTATATGAACGCTCTTCTTTCACTACTTGCTCTGGCGTTCCGGAAGCAACGATTTGTCCACCTTTATCTCCACCCTCTGGTCCAAGGTCAACGATATAATCAGCCGTTTTAATTACATCTAAATTATGTTCAATTACAAGTACCGTCTCACCGCTCTCAACAAGACGTTGCAACACTTCTAGAAGACGTGCAATATCATGCGCATGCAAACCAGTCGTTGGTTCATCTAAAATGTATAACGTACGTCCTGTAGAACGACGGTGTAATTCAGAAGCTAATTTTACACGTTGTGCTTCACCACCAGATAACGTCGTAGCTGGTTGCCCTAATTTCATATAACCAAGCCCAACGTCTACAAGCGTTTGAAGTTTACGCTTAATTTTTGGGATATTAGCGAAGAACTCTACTCCATCTTCAATTGTCATCCCTAACACTTCAGAAATATTCTTATCTTTATATTTCACTTCTAACGTTTCACGATTATATCGTTTACCGTGACAAACTTCACACGGAACATACACATCTGGTAGGAAATGCATTTCGATTTTAATAATTCCATCACCACGGCACGCTTCACAACGGCCACCTTTTACGTTAAAGCTGAAACGTCCTTTTTGATATCCGCGCACTTTCGCTTCATTCGTTTGTGCAAACACATCACGAATATCATCGAATACACCTGTATACGTCGCTGGATTAGAACGTGGTGTACGACCGATTGGTGATTGATCAATATCAATTACCTTATCTAAATGTTCAAGACCTTTAATCTCTTTATGAGTACCTGGCTTCGCTTTCGCTTTATATAACTTTTGAGCTAGCGATTTATATAGTACTTCATTAATCATCGTACTTTTACCAGAACCAGATACCCCTGTTACCGCTACAAACGTACCAAGCGGGAATGACATCTTCGCATTCTTTAAGTTATTCTCTTTTGCGCCGACAATTTCCACTTTCCTTCCGTCACCTTTACGTCTTTCAAGTGGAACAGGAATAAACTCTTTACCGCTTAAATACTTCCCTGTTAATGAATTATCATCTTGCATCACTTCAGCCGGTGTACCTGCTGATACGACTTGTCCACCGTGAATACCTGCACCAGGCCCTATATCAAGTAAATAGTCAGCAGCCATCATCGTATCTTCATCATGTTCAACAACAATTAACGTATTACCTAAATCGCGCATTTCTTGCAATGTACGAATAAGACGATCGTTATCACGCTGGTGTAAACCAATTGAAGGTTCATCAAGAATATAAAGTACGCCAGTTAGACGAGAACCAATTTGCGTCGCTAAACGAATACGCTGCGCCTCACCACCTGATAAAGTTCCTGCGGCACGACTTAACGTTAAATAATCTAAACCAACGTTCACTAAGAACCCAACGCGCTCCTGAATTTCTCTTAAAATTAAATGAGCTATTTTTTGTTGCTTCTCCGTTAGCTCTACATTCGAGAAGAATTCTTGTACTTCTTGAACTGAATACTTCGTTACGTCAGCAATCGTTTTATTGCCAACAAATACAGCTAAACTCTCAGGCTTTAAGCGTCCACCTTTACACTTCGGACAAGCTTGTTCTGCCATATATTTTTCCATTTGCTCACGAATGTAATCGGAGCTCGTTTCACGATAACGACGTTCAATATTTGGAATAACACCTTCAAATAAAATCTCATTTTCCTTTACTTGACCAAATTCATTTACATAGCGGAAATAAACCTTCTCTTCACCGCTTCCGTATAACACTTTATCAAATAAATCTTTCGGTATATTTTTCACAGGCACATCCATATCAACGCCATAATGATTACATACAGATTGTAAAAGCTGCGGGTAATATTGTGAGCTTGTCGGTTCCCAAGGTGCAATTGCATGTTCATTTAATGATAAATCCCAGTTCGGGATAACAAGCTCTAAATCTACCTCTAGCTTTGAACCAAGTCCATCACAAGAAGGACATGCTCCGAACGGACTGTTGAATGAGAACATACGCGGCTCTAATTCTCCGATTGAAAAACCACAATGCGGACAAGCATGATGTTCACTAAATAGAAGTTCCTCTTCTCCCATTACATCAATTAACACTCGGCCTCCGCCAAGCTTTAATGCACTTTCAAGTGAATCAGCAAGACGGCTTGCGATTCCTTCTTTTACAACAATACGGTCAATTACAACTTCAATGGAATGCTTCTTATTTTTATCTAACGTAATATCCTCAGATACATCAAGCATTTCACCATCAACACGTACACGAACATATCCTTGCTTCTTAATATCTTCAAGTACTTTCACATGTGCACCTTTACGCCCAGACACGATAGGAGCTAACACTTGTAATTTCGTACGTTCAGGATATTCAAGAACACGGTCTACCATCTGCTCTACTGTTTGTGATGTAATTTCAATCCCATGATTTGGACAAATTGGCGTACCAATTCGCGCAAATAATAAACGTAAATAATCATAAATCTCCGTTACCGTTCCGACAGTTGAACGTGGATTACGACTCGTCGTTTTTTGATCGATTGAAATCGCTGGTGACAATCCTTCAATCGTGTCCACATCCGGCTTATCCATTTGTCCTAAAAACTGGCGCGCATACGCAGATAATGATTCTACGTATCTGCGCTGCCCTTCTGCATAAATCGTATCAAATGCTAATGATGATTTCCCCGAACCAGACAATCCCGTTACAACGACAAGCTGATTTCTCGGAATGGTTACATCAATATTTTTTAAGTTATGTGCTCTAGCACCTTTTACAACGATAAAATCCTTGCTCTTACTCACTTTTTTCACCCTTCCGCTTTTAATTCTAATAGTAAATCTCTTAGTTCAGCTGCACGCTCGAAGTCTAACGCTTTTGCTGCTTCTTTCATCTCTGCTTCCATCTTCGCAATTGTCTTTTCGCGCTCTTTTTTCGTCATTTTCTTAGCAGGAGTTGCTTCGTATGTTTCTGTCTCTTCAGCAGCTGTCGTTGCACGGATAACATCACGAACGCCTTTTTGAATCGTTTTCGGCGTAATACCATGCTCTTCATTGTAAGCTTCTTGTATACTACGACGACGCTTCGTTTCTTCAATCGCAATTCCCATAGATTTCGTTATACGATCTGCATACATAATAACGCGGCCGTTTTCATTACGCGCGGCACGACCGATTGTTTGAATTAATGAACGTTCTGAACGCAAGAACCCTTCCTTATCAGCATCTAAAATAGCTACAAGTGATACTTCCGGAATATCTAATCCTTCTCGTAATAAGTTAATGCCGACAAGTACATCAAATTTACCGAGGCGAAGATCACGGATAATTTCAATACGTTCTAACGTTTTAATTTCAGAGTGAAGATAGTTAACTTTAATTCCTACATCTTTTAAGTAATCCGTTAAATCCTCTGACATTTTCTTCGTTAAAGTCGTAATTAATACACGTTCATTTTTTGCAATGCGATCTTGAATCTCTCCTAATAAATCGTCAATTTGCCCTTCAATTGGTCGTATATCAATTGGCGGATCTAAAAGTCCTGTTGGACGAATAATTTGTTCTATTACTTCTGGTGACTGCTCTAACTCGTACGGTCCTGGCGTTGCTGAAACATAAATAACTTGATTTGTTTTCTCTTCAAACTCATCAAACATAAGCGGTCTATTATCTAGAGCCGATGGCAGACGGAATCCATGATCCACAAGCACTTGTTTACGTGCTTGGTCACCGTTATACATCGCTCTTACTTGCGGTACTGATACGTGCGACTCATCCATAACGATTAAGAAATCTTTCGGGAAATAGTCTAATAACGTATACGGCGTTGCCCCCGCTGGACGAAGTGTTAAATGACGGGAGTAGTTTTCAATACCTGAACAAAAGCCCATCTCGCGCATCATTTCTAAATCATAACGTGTACGTTGCTCTATACGCTGCGCTTCTAACAACTTACCGTTATCATTTAACTCCTTTAAACGCTCTTCTAATTCTTTTTCGATATTTTCAATAGCGACCTTCATTTTCTCTTCACGTGTAACGAAGTGAGATGCTGGGAAGATTGCTACATGATCACGTTCTGCTAATACTTCACCTGTTAACGCATTTACTTCACGAATACGATCGATTTCATCACCGAAAAATTCAATTCGAATACAATGCTCATCAAGTGATGCCGGGAAGATTTCAACTACATCTCCGCGTACACGGAATGTACCACGCTTGAAATCAATATCATTACGTCCATACTGTACATCAACAAGTTCACGAAGCAATTGATTGCGGTCTTTTTCCATACCAACTCGAAGCGAAACAACTAGCTCGCGGTATTCTTCTGGAGAACCTAAGCCATATATACACGAAACACTCGCAACGATAATTACATCGTCCCGTTCAAATAATGCAGACGTTGCCGAGTGACGCAATTTATCAATTTCATCATTAATCTGCGCATCTTTTTCAATAAACGTATCTGTTTGCGGCACATACGCTTCTGGCTGATAATAATCGTAGTAACTAACAAAATATTCAACTGCATTATTCGGGAAAAAGTCTTTCAACTCACTATACAACTGCCCTGCTAACGTTTTATTATGAGCCATAACAAGTGTTGGCTTTTGCACTTCTTTAATGACATTTGAAATCGTAAATGTCTTACCCGTTCCTGTCGCTCCAAGCAACACTTGCTTTTTCTTTCCACTATTAATTCCCTCTACAAGCTTCTCTATAGCTACCGGCTGATCACCTTGCGGGGAATACGCTGAGACAATTTCAAATTGACGTTCCAAGAAAATCCGACCTCCTCATAAAAATCTGTATTATTATTTTACCACGAATACCTATAAAAAACCTAAAAAAACGAACAGATATTCGGTAAAGTTTTCGACAATATACACATAAAAAAAGGAAGGAGTAAATACCTCCTTCCTCTACTAGTTCTATTTTTTAGGTACATATACTAAGTCATATCCATTGCGCCCAGCTTCATTCATACAATCTATTAGCCGATAAGTACTTTCTGATTCGCGCTGCTCTTTAATAATACTTTTACAACTATCTTTATATAACCCTTTATCCTTCCCAGCAAATTTGTCTTTTCTATTATCTGACACATAAAATATATCGTTCCCACTATACTCTAACGTTTGAAAAATCGGGTCCCCTTCAAGGGTATACTGTACAATTCTTATTTTATCAACTTCCCTTTGCTCGACATTCAAAACGAACTTTTCAAATTTATCTAGATTGAGAATTCCTGCTTCCTTTACAATGACATCATTCTTCTTATCAATTGTAGTGCTAGATGGTGAACATGCTACTAAACTAAAGAGAAATAGACTTATAAAACTGGTTCTTTTTCCTATTGTCATCCCCTCCTATAAAAATTATTTGTATACCAGAAAAGCTACTTTCAACTATGAAAGTAGCTTTTCTTTTCCTTTCTCCTTCTTCGGAAAAATCACATATGAAAATGAAATCGCTGTATCAACTAAAAATATAATCGCCCACACTTGACTCACGCGACTTGCAGCTTTATTTAAAACGATTCCCGATTCTAACCAATTACCCCATTGTTCAAATGGAATAAATCCATACGCGAAGAAAAAGAATATGTGCACACCAACGAATAAAACAAGATGTAATACCCAATTTTTTATTTCCTGCTTTGCATAGGCCATACCTGTTAATTCTACCTGTTCTTCAATAATAGGCGCCGGTTCATTACGCCATTTCGCAACTGATTTTTGTACAAATATATCAAGCTTCTTTAAATCCTTTTTCCCGTAGAAAACTGCATACAATAAAATAATTACCGTAATGATTTGAAAGTTAGAGAACTTTCCTGTTTGATAATAGTCCACTACCCCTAAAGTTAAAATAAATACTTCATTTATGAGTAGTACAATCCCCATAATAAAGCTTGCCTTCTTCAAATGGAATCCGTAACGGAGTAAAAAGAAACCGATAGCTGATAACCAAAATACAATTTCTGCCCCAATTAAAAAATACCAACGATATTCTGCAAGTATACTCATTTATCCTTCTCCTTTTCATCATATATACGAAAAGCTTCATCCATATATAATAAAAGTTCTTCTTCAATTGGATACATGCTCATTTTCTGTGAATCTTCCTTCGATTTTCTAACTTCCCATAACTTATCTAAAAACGCTTCGTCACCATTAGCCATTTCTAAACATTTCTGCATTAATTTCTTCGTTGCCTCTTGTACTTCATCACTTGCGACTTCTTTACCGTCTTTCATAAAAGTACGTAATTGCTTTAATAAATCTACCCATTCTAAAACATTCGGATCTTCCTCACTCATATTTGGCAAATTCTGAAGCAATTTTTGTTCTTCCTTTGAAAATACTTCATTTTGAAATATTTCACGTATACGAGAAGACTGTTTTGAAAGCTGAATAAGTTCAAACATAACTTTCCAATCAAGTTCTCCCTCTACATCTACCGAATAAACAACTGCTTGTAAAACACGCTCCATTCGATTAAATTTCTTTTGTTCTTCCTGTACAAACCGAAGTTGTTTTTCAAGCGAATTTTTTAAATCCAGCTCACCTTTTACTAACATATTCGCAGCTTCTTTTAATGAAAATCCCATTTCTTTCAAAAATAAAATTTGTTGCAAACGAATAACGTCATTTTCACTATATAACCGATGTCCACCCTCTGTTTTTCCGCTCGGCTTTAATAAATCTATTTGATCATAATAACGTAGTGTACGTACTGTAACCCCTGTTTCTTTCGTCAATTCTTGTATTGAAATCACTACCATCACCTCTTCCCTCTCATTATAAAAGATGACGTTACGTAACTTTCAAGCGTTTTGTTAAAAAAATACAAAAAGCTGTTTATACTCTTCGTATAAACAGCTTTTACGGAAGTAATCCTTTTTGTACAGCGCGCCCACAAAATAAAATAAGTGCTCCAACGACAACACTCGTTGCTGTTTTATGATAATGAGCTGACACTAATAAATAATATGATAAACCTACAGTGCCAAGCATAATACAAATACTCGGTACTGGATTACGAGAGAAGTTCTGCATTCCCCAAAACAAAGCAAAAATAGCCGTAGCGACACATAATACCGGTAATCCCATCCCAGTTCCCCTTTTTCTATCTATTATTCTTTGTTGCTAACACGCTCGTTGATGCGATACTAATTAATAAATCAAAACCAATCCTTATATATTTAAACGTTTACTCTAATTGAAATCTCTCAAGCTTATCATTTATTTTCTTTCTCCTTACTCCAGCGTAAATATTTCCTCCACCTTCACTCCAAAATACTTGGCGATTTTTAAAGATAACTCTAGACTCGGATTGTAATGATGGTTTTCAATCGCCACTATCGTCTGCCGCGTCACTTGCATCGCCTTTGCCATTTCAACTTGCGTTATATGATTTTGCTTTCTTAACTCTTTTATTTTATTTTTCACACCCATAGGCTCCACCTTCAAAAGTAAAGATATCTTTACTTAAATTATAAATATTTTCCAGTTATAAGTAAAGATATCTTTACAAATTTTAGAAAAATATTTCATTAAACATCTACTCTAACGAAGTACAAGAGTAATTCAATTTATATCAGCGATTTTTTAAATATATCAGCGCAACTTAAATTATATCGGCGATTTCCCAAATATATCAGCGCAACTCCATTTATATCGGCGATTTTTTAAATATATCGACTTACCGACAAATATCGACATCCGTAGCGCTACTATAATCATAAGAAAAAGCTGTCCCCAAATACCTTCGGGAACAGCTTTCTCCTCTACTACATAAATCCTAGCGCATATACAAGAACGTATCCAAGAACCGATAAACAAACCGAGCCAATCAGCCCCGCCACGAACGCTTTGCTTCCTAACTTACGGAACGTTTTAAACTCTACATTTAAACCAAGTCCTGCCATCGCCATTGCGATTAGCATATAAGCAATGACAACAATGTATCCCGCAACAACTTCTGGAATAATCCCGAGCGAATGCACTGCACTCATCGCTAAAAATCCGAAAATGAACCACGGAATCGGAAGATCACGCCACGATCTTTTTTCCTTGCTTCCTTCACTCTTTCCAAACCATAATCCAATTAAAATTGCTACTGGTACGAGCATTGCAACGCGCGTTAACTTCACGATAACTGCGATGTCTACAGCTGTACTTCCTCCTGGCGCTGCAGCTGCGATAACATGAGCAATTTCATGCAGCGTGGCCCCTGAGAATACACCGTAACCGTATGGAGATAGGCCAAGCACTGGATATAATAACGTATAAATAAGCGTAAATATCGTACCTAAAATAGCAATAATTGCAGCCCCAACTGCCGTTTCATCATCTTTTGCTTTCACTTGCGGCGCAATTGCCACGACCGCTGCCGCCCCGCAAATTGCTGTACCACATGCTGTTAAAATCCCAAGTTTCTTTTCTACCTTAAATACTTTCGTTAGTCCATATACAACGAAAATCGTAAATGTAATAACAACCGCTGCGATGACCAATACTTTCGGCCCTGCCTTCGCAATATCAACAAGATTTAATCGCATTCCAAGTAAGATGATTCCAAAGCGCAGCAACTTCTTACTCGCAAAGTTCGTCCCTGCAATCGCATCTTGAGGGACTCCAATTGCCGCACGCCAAACCATCCCAATTAGAATAGCAATTACTAATTGTCCCATAATATTTAAAAATGGAAGCTCTGCTAAATATTTCGCGGCAATTGCGATTAATAGCGTAATCCCAATCCCTTGCGAAAATCCAAAACGCTTCTTCTTTTGTATAACAAGTGTTTGTTCCATTTTGAACCACTCCAATAATCGTATTGGAACATGCATGTTCTTTCTACTTACATTATAAGAGAGTTTCTATAATAAGTTTAATACCAATACCAAATCTCTATCATCAGAAATACTTATGATAAGATGATAGAAAAAGAAAGGAGCCTATTATATGAACGTAGACATTTTAAAAATTTTTGTTACTGTCGTTGAACAGAAACACTTCTCCCGTGCAGCAGAATTATTAAACCTTTCACAGCCTGGAGTAAGTATGCATATACGCAACTTAGAAAACGAATTTGGCACTACACTTATTCAACGCTCCCCGAAGCACGTCCAAGTTACGGAAGCAGGAAACATATTATATATACATGCAAAGCAAATGCTCTCTCTTTACGAAGATGCTAAACAAGAAATTAATGAACTACATAACGTTGTAACAGGAACACTTCGCATTGGTGCTAGTTTTACAATTGGCGAATACTTACTTCCAAAAATACTGGCTAACTATGCGAATGAAAATCCACACGTCGAAGTTCATACTTTCATCTCAAATACAGAAGACGTTTTGCAAAGCCTTCGCTCTAATCAAATTGATATCGGCCTAGTGGAAGGACAAGTCGTATACGCCGACGTAGATGTTGAAACATTTATGCAAGATGAAATGAAGCTCGTCGTCCCGCCAAATCATCCATTACTCCGCACAAATGAAATAAATAAAAGTACACTCCAAGATCAAGTATGGGTATTAAGAGAAAGTGGTTCTGGTACACGCGCTTATAGTGACCGCTTTATTCATCAACACCATTTAAAAATGAAACGATTCTTTACATTCAGTAGTATACAAAGCGTAAAGGAAGCCGTCGCTGCCGGGCTTGGCATCGCTATCCTTTCCGATTGGACTGTACGGAAAGAGCTACTGGCAAAAGAACTATTCCACGTCGAAGTTCCCAATGAACAACTAATCCGTCCGTTCTCCATCGTGCGCGGTAAATATTTCATTCCATCTAAAGCCATTCAAGTGTTCTTAAATCATGTAGATTTTTTTGCAAAAAAACAGAGTTGACCTTCACATTAGTGTGAAGGTTTACAATACATGTAAAAGGAGTGAAATACATTGCGAATTGGAGAATTATCAAAAGAAACTGGCGTTAGTGAAAGATCACTAAGACATTACGAAGAAAAGGGCTTACTCCCTTCTAAGCGCCTTGCAAATGGCTACCGTGATTTTGATGAAAGTGCCATCGAAAAAGTGGAGCTTATTCAAATGTACTTACAAATTGGCTTAAATTTAGAAGAGACGGCAAGGATGCTGCGCTGCCTTGAAATTGAACCGCACCTGTACGACAATCCGTGCAGCAGTATCCTTACGCTTTACGAAGATAAACTCAATGAAGTAACAAAGCAAATCTCATTGCTTTCCAACATCCAAACGAATTTGCAAAAACACGTTTCACTCCTAAAACATGCAAAAGAAAAGGGATGATTACATGTTTGTTATACATGGCAGTTCAAGACAAAACGGAAATACAGAAGCTTTAACACATATGATGATAGAGGGCATTGAAACAGAACAAATTTATTTGCGTGATCATACCGTCTATCCTATTACAGACCAACGTCATGATGCAGCAGGATTCCAACCTGTAAATGATGACTATAAGCAGTTAACCAACCGCATGCTAGAGCACGACACAATTATCTTTGCTACACCGCTATACTGGTATGGAATGAGTGGACATATGAAAAACTTTGTTGATCGCTGGTCACAAAGCTTGCGCGATACATCCCTTCATTTCAAAGAAAAAATGAAAGGCAAAAAAATGTACGTTGTCATCGTTGGCGGGGACAACCCAAAGCTAAAAGCATTACCGCTTATTGCTCAATTCCAATATATCTTTGATTTTGTTGGCTCTTCATTTGAAGGTTATGTTATTGGGGATGCGAATGGACTGGATGAAATTAAAAACGATGCTGAGGCGCTGGCAAAAGCACAATTGTATAATAATAAATTCAAAAATAGCGAACAGAAATAAGTTTGACAAACCCTTTTGTATGCGCATACAATAAAAGTAATATTATGAAAGGAAGGTACTTTGACCAATGAAGTTCTAATTCTCTTATTTAATTCATCCATCACAAATAGTGAACAAAAATGATGAAAACTAGCAGGGGATTAGTCTGTCCATTTGTCGATACTTTCTTTCGAAACGATCATGTAAAAAATCGTTTATTTATGTACGATTTTTTACATACAAGGGCGACGTTTATCCTCTCTAGTGAAACTAGGGAGGTTTTTTTATGACTATTTTATTCGCAAGTAATATTGAAAAGAGCTTTGGTGATCGCACACTATTTACATTACCATCACTGGAAATTCAAGCACAGGATCGCATAGGAATTGTCGGAGTCAACGGAGCTGGTAAATCTACGTTATTACAAATATTAAGTAAAGAAATAGAAGCTGACAGAGGCATAGTAACTCATCATAGTTCTATCAGCATCATTCCTCAGCTTAGCGAAGAACTACCGGAAACCGCTTCTTCTCTTGCAAAAGGAAAATGGAGTATTTCAAACGTTACCGACGCAATGAGCGGCGGTGAACGAATGCGGCTAAAGATTGCCCATGCTCTCGAACAAAATGCAGGCATTTTATTCGCTGATGAACCAACAAGCCACTTAGATATGGTCGGTACAGAGCAATTAGAAAAGGCACTTTCTTCTTATAAAGGAGCACTTGTTTTAATATCGCATGATCGTGAATTTCTAGATAATATATGTACCAAAATTATTGAAATTGAAGACGGTACTATTCAAGAATACAAAGGGAATTATTCAAACTATCGAAAACAAAAAGAACGTGAACGAATACAAAAACAAGCAGAATATGAGCAATATGTACAAGAAAAAAATCGTTTAGAACAGTCCATTCTACAAAGAAAGCAACGTGCTTCTAACATGACAAAAATCCCAACACGGTTCAGTTCATCTGAATCTAGACTTTATAGGTTAAGTGGGGCTCACGGCCAAGAACAGGTTAGCAAAGCAGCGAAAGCATTAGAGACACGTCTCGAAAAACTAGAAAAGAAGGAAAAGCCAAAGGATCTTTCTCAAGCTCAATTTGACGCGCAATACCATACCCCCATTCATAGTAAGGTGGCAGTACAATTCAATAAAGCAACAAAGAAAATAGGCGATCGCACACTATTTAAAAATATGAATGGAACTATTGCCCCTGGTGCAAAGCTTGCCGTTTTAGGGGCAAATGGAAGCGGCAAAACCACTTTGTTCAACATGCTTCTCACAAACGAGCGTGGCATGCAACTATCGAAAAGTTGTAAAATTGGATACTTCGAACAAACATTATCTATTTTAAAAACAGATAAAACCATTTTAGAAAATGTTCTAGAAGAAACAAACTATACAGAAGCATTCGTTCGAACAATACTTGCACGACTTCTATTCCGCCGTGAGGATGTTCATAAACCTGTGCACGTTCTAAGCGGGGGTGAACGAATGAAGGTTGCACTCGCAAAAGTATTTTTAGGAAACTATAATATGCTTCTGCTAGATGAACCGACAAACTATTTAGACTTAGCAACGCAAGAAGAATTAGAAACCATGTTACAAGAATATCCTGGCACAATACTTTTCATTAGCCATGACCGTGCCTTTATTCGCTCTGTTGCAGACCATATTCTACAAGTAGATGAGAGTGAACCAAGAATCTTCCACGGTAATTACGAGCAATACACAAAAAGAACCACTGGAGATTCTGTAAACGTTACTGAGCAAGAATTGTTACGATTACAAACAAAATTAACAGAAGTCATCGGCCGGATTTCCATTCCAAATCATCACGATGACATCACATCTCTCGAACAAGAATACGCAAAATTATTAACTCAAATTCAAAAATGTAAAGAAGCGCTCTAATGTCTTCCCTATATATCGACGGGGCCTTCCACATTTCCCAAGAAATATTGAAACTTCGACATACAAAGTAAAAAGCCGTGCATCAGCACGGCTTTTTACTTTATATGCGGACAGCAGTCCCGCTCACCGCAACCATTAACATACCTTCGCGAACTACTTCGTAATCCACGTCGATACCAACAATTGCATTTGCATTTTTTTGTCTTGCGAAAGTTTTCATCTCTTCCATTGCGATGTCGCGTGCTTCTTTTAATTTACTTTCATAAGCGCCAGCACGACCACCGACAACGTCACGAACAGAAGCGAAAAGGTCACGAACGATATTCGCACCCATAATCGCTTCTCCATTGACGATATCGATATACTCAATAATTTCTTTTCCTTGAATTGTAGACGTTGTTGTTACAATCATACTTTATAGCCTCCCATATGAGATTTTTACCTACTTATGGTGCACTAATTCAGTACAAATTATATTTACGAACTAAACTGAGCTTCGTATAACCTACTGTATCCTCCGCCTTGCTCAATTAATTCATTATGTGAACCTTGTTCTGCAATGCCATCTTTATTTACAACGACGATGCGATCTGCATTTTTAATCGTTGCAAGTCTGTGAGCGATAACTAGCGTTGTGCGACCGACAGCTAATTCAGCAAGCGATTTTTGAATCGCAAGTTCTGTCTCTGTATCTAGTGCAGAAGTTGCTTCATCCAATATTAAAATTGGCGGGTTTTTCAAGAACATACGAGCAATAGCTAGACGCTGCTTTTGTCCACCTGAAAGTTTCACGCCGCGCTCACCGATAACAGTATCTAAACCTTCCGGCTGTGAGTAAATTAAATCTTCTAACTGCGCACGTTTTACTGCCTGCCAAATTTCAGGCTCTGATGCCTTTAAATTTCCGTAAGCGATATTTTCACGAATTGTTCCTGAAAATAAGAACACGTCTTGCTGCACAATTCCAATTTGCTTACGAAGTGAAGATAATGTCATATCTTTCGTATCAATCCCATCAATTTGAATTGATCCAGATGATTGCTCATAAAAACGTGGTAATAGGCTACATAACGTCGTTTTCCCAGCTCCTGATGGTCCAACGAACGCAACCGTTTCACCTGCATGTATTTTCAAACTAATGTCATTTAAAATTGGTTCTTTATTTTCATATCCGAACGTAATGTTGTTATATTGAATATCACCATGTACATGTTTAACTTCCATTGCATCTTTAGAGTCTACAATGTCAGGCTCTGTTTCAAGAAGCTCTACATATCTTTTAAAACCGGCGATTCCCTTCGGATAGCTTTCGATTACCGCGTTAATTTTTTCAATTGGGCGGAAGAAAATATTCGTTAATAGAACGAATCCGATAAATCCACCGTACGTTAATTCTCCTTGCAGAACAAACCATGTACCGCATATTAAGACGAAGAGCGTTACGAGCCGCATGAGCATATAACTAATCGATGAATTTAACGCCATAATTTTATACGCCATTAATTTCGTTGTACGGAAACGAGCGTTGTTGACAGCAAATTGCTCTTTCTCAAACTTTTCATTTCCGAATGCTTGTACAACACGAATTCCCCCAACATTGTTCTCAATGCATGCATTAAAATCAGCAACGTCTGAGAATAAACGTCTAAATGTACCTGTCATTTTTTTATTAAAGTAAAGTGCTAACCATAATAGGAATGGAATGACGAAGAACGTTAATAACGCTAACTTCCAGTTGATCATCATCATAAATGAGAATGCCCCAACTAAAGTCATTACGGCGATAAATAGATCTTCTGGTCCATGGTGAGCAATTTCCCCAATTTCCATTAAATCGTTTGTAAGGCGTGAAATTAAATGACCAGTTTTATTATTATCAAAAAATCTGAATGATAGCTTTTGAATATGATCAAATAATTTCTGCCTCATATCTGTTTCAATGTTAACACCAAGCATATGTCCCCAATATGTAACGACATATTGTAAGCCTGCATTTAACATATAAACTGCGAGTAAACCGAAACAAGCCCATAAAATAAGCGTCCAGTTTTGCCCTGGCAATAACTTATCAATAAATTGATTTACGATAAGCGGGAAGCCGAGTTCTAATAATCCTGCGACAACCGCACAAGAAAAGTCGAGTATAAATAAACCTTTATACGGTTTATAGTACGAGAAAAATTTACGCAGCATATCTTACCTCCATTTTCCAAAATTAAAAAGACTCCCTAAATGATAACCATTATCAAATAATTATTCAAGTTATCCGTCTATGAAACTGAAAATAAGCTTTGCGATAGTTGTCGTTTTTTGCTGGAAAGTCGATATATTCGAATAATCGCCGATATATTTCGAGTTGCGCTGATATATTTGCAAAATCGCCGATATATTTCAAGTTGCGCTGATATATTCGGATAATCGCCGATATAAATTTCATTTACTAACTACTCTCCCCTCCCCCCAAAAAACAAAAAAAGGTATCACCACAAGGTGATACCTTTCCTTCTATTACATCGCTTCCGAATCCCACTCGTGCTCCTGCGCAACGAATACAATACCTAATTCGTGATGCCCACCAGCATATAATGCAGTTTGTGCAAGACGAAGCTCACCATTTGTATCTAATACTTCTAATTTACAAAATGCTCCTGTCGTCTTCGTTTGAAGCGCATCATAAAATTCCTCGGCGCTTTTTGGAATGACTCCATTTACTTTCGTAATAATTTCTCCAGGCAGTAATTTTAGCTCTGCTCCAATTGTATTTGGAATTGTATCTAGTACAACGAGCCCATCATTGCGTGCAGCAAAATATGCTGGTCTTGTTTCATCGGCAATTTTCTCTTGCATCGAGATTGTGAAACGCCCAAGCATTGCGACTCCCATCGCGATAATTGCAAGTACGTGCCACCAATAACTTGCGATTCCTAAAACGAGCACAAATCCTGCTAATCCATAAACACGTCTTCCTGTAAATAATAAAGCTTCCGTCGGCTCATAACTTTTAATCTTTCTCATAAATCCAATTAAAAATGGAACGAGGAATAGAGAATATGTATTTGAACCGATTGAAACGACAGGCCACCATGAAATAAACTGCGTTACCGCATCACCCGGTACAAGAATAAAAATAGGAACGATCCATAAACGCTTTGATTCGTGTAAACCAATCTTTAATCCACGCTTCCCCTTCCTAATCCTCGGCGTCGAATATCCTACTGCGTTTTTAGAAATCAATAAGCCTTCTACAATAAGCATAACGCCTAGTAAAATAACAAGGGATACAATGGTACTCTCTTCACCTTCTCGAAGCTGTAAAAAGGAAACTGGTAGCTTAGAAGATAATAGAACACATACAATCGCAATGCTAAATGTATAAGCTGCCGATAAATATCGATACATAGCCGTTAATCCAAATAGTAACGTCCAAATTAAAATGGCCCATAAGCTCGCTTTAGAAACAACAAGTCCAAGCCCAATCGTAACAATAGATACTACTAATCCGTATCCAATCCCTGCAAATAGAGAGGTTCGCAGTTCAAACCAAATATCATAAACTTTAAAAGAAAAATCTTTTCGTTCTCTTAACATACGTAAGTATCCAACGAAGATACTACTTATTACAAATATATAGACAGCAGGGTGTAAGAAAAAACGTCCAACTGCCCGCATTATTTCAAAAATCCACGCCTCCATGAACTCATTCACCACCATTTATATCATTCTTTCTTTTTATATTATCATAACTAAACAAACGTTTGTTTAACACAAAAAAATACAGGCAGCAAACTGCCTGTATTTCTTCTTATTTTGCCATTAATTTTAATGCTGACTGTAATTGTAGATCATTTTCTCCAGAACGAATTTTTTCGATAATTTTAGTTTGAATCGCTTCAGCTGTCTTTTTATCAAGCTGTCCTGTCGCTTCCATCTCATTTGCATTTTGGAATGCTTTCAGAGCCGATTCTGTCTCTTTACTAAAGTATCCATCTTCACGACCTGGTACATACCCTAAGCTCTTAAGCATTTCTTGAGCATGTTTTACTTGTACATCATTTGAATTGTATGAAAGTGTTTTTTCAATTTGAATTGGTGTCGCATGATAATAATTTGGTTGCTTCACTTCTACTGTTGGCGCGATTCCTTTTTTATGAATCCAGTTCCCATCCGGTGTTAACCATTTAAACATCGTTAATTTAATGTTGCTGCCGTCTTTAAATGGAACAGCTTGCTGGACAGTACCTTTACCAAATGTCTTTTCACCAATTAAATCGTATCCTTCTCCTTCTTTTAGCGCACCCGCTAAAATCTCTGAAGCAGAAGCACTTCCATTATCAATTAATACTGAAATTGGATATGGTTTTCTCTCTTTCAGTTCCGTAGAGAATTTCTTCTTCTCACCATTTCGCTGCTCTACTTGTAGCATCGGCTTTTTATTCGTCATAATTTCCCCTAGTATATCTTCTACACTATTTAAATAGCCACCAGGATTACCACGCACGTCAATAACTAAGCCTTTTATATTTTTCTTCTCTAACTCTTTTAACTGATCCTTAAATTCTTTCGCTGTATTTTCAGCAAAAGAAGTGATTTGCATATAACCGATATCTTTTCCACTCTCTTGCTTCACAGAACTAAATACTGTAAAGATTGGAATCTTTTCACGCTTAATTTTAAATACGATCGGATCAGTTACTCCCGCACGTTTAATTTCAATTGCGACAGTCGTTCCCTTTTTACCACGAATTTTTAATACTGCTTCTTCACGTGATAAGTCTTTCACACTGTTTCCATCTACAGATAAAATTTGGTCATTCGGTTTAATTCCTATCTTTTCTGCTGGTGAACCTTTAATTGGCGATACGATAATAAGCTTACCGTCCGTCTTGTTCACCTCAGCCCCAATCCCCTCTAATTCGGGATCAAGCGATTCACTAAACTGTTTGGCTGTTTCTTTATCCATATACGTGGAATAAGGGTCCTTCAGCGTAGACAACATACCTTGTATTGCACCTTCAACTAACTTTTCATCTTTCACGTCTTCCACATAACGTGAATCAATTAGTGCATACGCCTCATTAATTTTTGCCAAATTCCCTTGCGCAGTGCTAGCATTCCCACTCGAAATTGTTTGCGTTACTTCTGATGGGTTAACCCCAAATACAGACATGCCTGCAAACATTCCGCCAGCACCAATTAAAAATGCAACAACCATTCCAATAATTGCAACTCTACGTTTCAATGCGGAATTCCCCTTTCCAAAACACACAGGTGGTGTAGCAAAAGGCATCACACAGTGTGTGATGCCTTTACCTATTTCTACTATATGATAAGCTTGTACGAATTATGTTTGCAACTTTTTATACTTTTAAGAAGCGACGAATTGACATTACACTTCCCCACATACCGATTAAAGCACCGATTAACACTAGTAAACCAGCTAATTGGAATACGAACGGACTGTATGGTAGAAGCTCGAAAATTGTTCCGCCAAGTTTTTCATTAAACACACCTTGCAACGAATTATACGTAATTAGAATTAGGCCAATTGGAATAATTGATCCTAATACTCCTAAGAATAATCCCTCTAGCAAGAATGGCCAACGAATAAACCAGTTTGTTGCACCAACAAGTTTCATAATTTCAATTTCTGTACTACGAGCATAAATTGTAATTTTAATTGTATTAGAGATTAAGAACATCGCTGTGAATAAAAGGCCAGCAATTAACGCAATCCCAATGTTACGACCAGTTTTTACAGTATCAAATAATCGTTCAACTTGCCCTTTTCCGTACTGAACATTACTAACAAACTGCATTTTTTCAACCTTCTTCGCGATTGTCGCTGTATCGGTTGGTTCTTTTGCTTTTACAACGAATACGTTTTTAAGTGGGTTATCTTGTTCAAATAACTCAAACGTTTTTCCACTATCACCTAAGCTTTTAATTAAACGTTTTAACTCTTCTTCTTTAGAAGAATATTTAATAGAATCTACTTTTGCAATCTTACTCATATCTTCTTCTAATTTCTTTTGATCCGCTTCTTTTGCAGCTGGATCAATGTGTACACGAATCTCTACATCTTGCTCTACTTTCGTCGCAAAATGGTTCATATTCATAATCGCTGTTAAAAAGACACCTACAAGTAATAATGTAACTGTTACTGCACTAACAGAAGCAAATGTCATCCATCCGTTACGTGATAGATTCTTTACACCTTCTCGCAAATGTCGACTAAGGGTCTTAGCCTTCATATCCGTATCCTCCCTCAATCTCATCTCGAACAATTTTTCCGCCTTCAATCGCGATTACACGATGACGGATTGTATTTACGATATCTGCATTATGCGTCGCCATAACGATCGTTGTGCCGCGCTCATTAATGCGAGTAAAAATATTCATAATATCAAGAGCTGTTTCAATATCTAAGTTACCTGTTGGCTCATCGGCAATTACAACCTTTGGTCTATTTACAATTGCTCTTGCAATAGCCACACGTTGTTGCTCCCCACCTGAAAGCTCACTTGGAAGTGCGTCTGCACGATCTTCAAGGCCTACAAGACCTAGCACTTCTGTTACACGCTCACGAATTGCATCCGGTTCTTCTTCAATTACTTCTAAAGCAAACGAAACATTCTCATATACCGTTAATTTAGGTAGCAATTTAAAATCTTGGAAAATTACGCCTAATTGACGGCGAAAATACGGAACGTCTCTTTCTGCCAATGTTTCGATAGTAAGTCCATTTACATTAATAGATCCTGTAGATGGTTTCTCTTCACGATACATCATTTTAATAAATGTAGATTTCCCGGCTCCACTCGGTCCAACTACGTATACGAATTCACCTTGTTTAATGTTAACTGTAAGACCAGCAATGGCTTTCATACCATTCGGGTACTCCTTATAAACATTCGTCATTTTTATCATTATTTATCACCCAATACTTAATGATTTTTTTCGAAATACTTTTCTGTACATCTGAAAATAAAAGACATCCTTCATTTTCATTTAGTCATCCTTGTTGAAGGTAGTTTACTTATGCTTTCTCATAAGCAATACCACTCTATGTAATATATTTCAGCAAAATTCTACAAACCCCATTGTAACATCAAACGGTTTCCAATTTGGATACATTTTTGTTACAGTTATGTTACATACCAGAAAAAAGGAAAACGAGCTGACTATATTATCAACTCGCCCATTTCACCTTTTTATTTATGTTCAGCTAACCATTCAGATACTTTTTTCGCATCTTCACCTTGAATAAGTCCTGGTGACATTGAACCACGGCCTTTTTTAATAATCTCTTCAATATCTGCAGCGTCGTACTTACCGCCTACTTTTCTTAAATCAGGTCCAGTTGCCCCTGATAAATCTGTTGCGTGACATCCCGCACAACTTCTTTGGAAAATTTGTTCTGCGCTGTCTGTGCTTGCAGACTGTTTCGAAGACTTACTCTCTTCTTTATTTCCGCATGCTCCTAAAGCAAAAACAACCGATGTCCCTAGCGCAATAGCCAACAATTTCTTTTTCACTTCTATCGCTCCCCATTGTTGATATTCTTTTTATTCCTAACACACTCATTTTCATTATAAGCATTATCTTTATATAGAAAAACTAAGGTGTATTTCATATTCCTCAAAAATACAGTGAGAACCTTGATAAAATAAAGCTTTCATAAGTTGTTTCAATTCTGTGAACAACTTAAAAAACTTCTATAAAGTATCCTTTTTAAAAGAAAAATTAGAAAAGTTCTATATAAATCTTTACCCTATTACCGCTCTATTTTATTATTCTCTACTTTTTACAAAACAATATACAGCATTGTAATCTACATATAATCCCATCAAAAAGAGAAGTTGTCGTTTCCAACTTCTCTTCCTCTTTACTTCATCTATAAAAATAAAATCAAATTCTTTATATCCTCTATTGTCCTCAGCATGCGCCAACAATTTCGTTGGCTTTTTTTCGCTTATTAGATGCGAGAACGTAAGTAAGCATCAATAAATGGATCAATCTCTCCATCCATAACAGCTTGTACGTTACCAACCTCCGTATTTGTACGATGGTCTTTTACAAGAGAATACGGGTGGAATACATAAGAACGGATTTGGCTACCCCATCCGATTTCTTTTTGCTCTCCGCGAATTTCATCTAATTCTGCTTGTTGCTCTTCTAGTTTCTTTTGATATAATTTCGCTTTTAACATTTTCATCGCATGCTCACGGTTTTTAATTTGAGAACGCTCCGACTGACATGTTACAACCGTATTTGTCGGTGTATGTGTAATACGAACTGCTGAATCTGTCGTATTTACGTGCTGCCCACCAGCTCCACTTGCTCGGTACGTATCAATTTTTAAATCTTCTGTACGTACTTCGATTTCAACTTCATCATTGAACTCTGGTACAACTTCACAAGATACGAACGATGTATGACGGCGCCCTGAAGAATCGAATGGTGAAATACGTACAAGACGATGTACACCTTTCTCTGCTTTTAAGTAACCGTAAGCGTTATGACCTTTAATTAATAAAGTTACACTCTTAATACCAGCTTCATCACCTGGTAAATAATCAACCGTTTCTACTTTGAATCCGCGTTTTTCAGCCCAGCGTGTGTACATACGTAATAACATAGAACCCCAGTCTTGTGACTCAGTTCCACCTGCACCTGGATGTAATTCTAAAATCGCATTATTTTTATCATAAGGATCACTTAATAGTAACTGAAGCTCATACTCATTCATTTCTTGAATTAAGCCTTTTACTTCTGATTCTAATTCCTCATGTAAATCTTCATCATACTCTTCTTTTAAAAGCTCATGCGTGATTTCTAAATTTTCAAACGTCTCATCTAACTGACGGAACTTTCCAACCATATCTTTTAACGCATTCGCTTCATTAATTACAGCTTGTGCGCCTTGTTGGTCATCCCAAAATCCTGCGCCCATCATTTTTTCTTCTAATTCTGCAATTTGTTTCTCCTTAGTAGGGAGGTCAAAGAGACCCCCTAAAAGCCGCTAATCGCTTAGCCATTTTCTCTAATTCCTGTCTAATTTCTACTAATTCCATTTCCTTCACCTCTATGTAATTGCTGTTACTTTCGTATGAAAACAAGGGAAACTCTCTCCACTTATTACGGAGAGAGTTTAATCCTTCTTAATTATACATTTTTGATATAAAAGTTTGCAAAACAGCCAAAGCTACCGTCCTATATTACTGAACGATACCACAGCAGTTTTTATATTTTTTACCGCTACCACATTTACATAAATCGTTGCGGCCCACTTGGTCACCTTTTACAACTGGCTTTTTCTTTGCTTCTTCGCCATCGCTAGAAGGATGAACAGCTTCACCTTGAACAACTTCTTGACGTTCTAAGTTTTGTTCAATTTCAGCTTTCATAATGTAACGAGAAATTTCCTCTTCAATAGAAGCAACCATTGACTCGAACATCGCGAACCCTTCCATTTGGTACTCACGAAGTGGATCGATTTGACCGTAAGCACGTAAATGAATACCTTCACGAAGGTGATCCATTGCATCAATATGCTCTGTCCATTTCGTATCTACAACGCGGAATACAACAACCTTCTCAAACTCACGCATTTGCTCTTCTGGCATAAGCTTTTCTTTTTCATTGTATCGCTCTATTAATTTCGCGATAATCGGTTCGCTCATTTCCTCAGGAGCAAGGCGACGTAATTCTTCTTCTTTTACATCTCCGTCTTGAAGAAGGTTTGTATTTAAGTAGTCAACAAGACCTTTAATGTTCCAATCTTCTTCAATTTCCTCTTGCGTATGAAGGGCAACAGCACGTTCTACTGTAGATTTCATCATACCTTCAATAATGCCGCGTAAGTTGTCAGACTCCATTACCTCTTGACGCTGTTTGTAAATAACTTCACGTTGTTGACGAAGTACATCATCATATTGCAGTAACTGCTTACGTGCATCATAGTTATTTCCTTCAACACGTTTTTGTGCAGATTCTACCGCACGAGAAACCATTTTACTTTCAATCGGCTGAGAATCATCCATACCAAGGCGGTCCATCATTGCTTTCATATTATCTGAACCAAATCGGCGCATTAATTCATCTTCCATCGATAAGTAGAACTGCGTAACACCAGGGTCCCCTTGACGACCAGCACGACCACGTAACTGATTATCAATACGACGACTTTCGTGACGCTCTGTACCGATAACTGCTAAACCAACGTTTTTCACATCGTCTCCAAGCTTAATATCTGTACCACGACCTGCCATGTTCGTCGCGATTGTTACAGCACCTTTCATACCAGCCTCTGCAATGATATCTGCTTCACGAGCATGGTTTTTCGCATTTAAGATGTTATGACGTACACCTTTACGCGTTAACATTTTTGAAATAAGCTCTGAAGTTTCAATTGCAACTGTACCTACAAGAACAGGTTGCCCTTGTTTATGACGATTTACAATATCCTCAACAACAGCATTGAACTTACCTTCCATTGATTTAAAGATTAAATCGGCACGATCATCACGAATAATCGGTTTGTTTGTCGGAATTACAATAACGTTCATATTGTAAATGTTACGGAATTCCTCTTCCTCTGTTTTCGCTGTACCAGTCATACCAGATAATTTTTCATACATACGGAAGTAGTTCTGGAATGTAATTGTTGCAAGCGTCATGCTTTCATTTTGAATTTCTACACCTTCTTTTGCTTCAATCGCTTGGTGTAATCCTTCGCTATAGCGACGACCTTTCATAAGACGACCAGTGAATTGGTCTACAATTACGATTTCGCCTTCTTGTACAACATAATCTGTATCACGGTGCATAACAACGTGTGCACGAAGTCCCTGATTAATATGGTGAAGAAGTGCTACATGTTTTAAATCGAATAAGTTTTCAATATGGAAAGCTTTCTCCGCTTTCGTAATACCATCTTCTGTTAGCATTACATTTTTCGTTTTCACATCAAATGAATAATCTTTTTCATTTTCTAACGTACGAACAAATGCATTTGCAAACATGTATAGCTCTGTTGATTTTTGAGCTTGTCCTGAAATAATAAGCGGCGTACGTGCTTCATCGACTAAAATAGAATCGACTTCATCGATAATAGCAAAGTGAAGTGGACGTTGAACGCACTGCTCTTTATATAAAACCATGTTATCACGTAAGTAATCGAATCCAAGCTCATTATTTGTGCTATACGTAATATCAGCAGCATAAGCCTCTTGTTTCTCTTCGCGTGACATACTATTTAAGTTAATTCCTACCGTTAAGCCAAGGAACTCATGAAGTTGTCCCATTTCGCTCGCATCACGTTGTGCTAAATATTCATTGACTGTAACAACATGAACACCTTTTCCTGTTAAAGCATTTAAATATACAGGTAATGTAGATGTTAACGTTTTACCTTCACCCGTTTTCATCTCAGAAATATTCCCTTCATGTAAGGCAATACCACCCATTAACTGTACGCCATATGGACGCATTCCAAGAACACGAGTTGCCGCTTCGCGAACAACCGCGAAAGCTTCAGGTAGTAGATCATCTACTGTTTCACCTTTTGTTAGACGTTCTTTAAATTCAAGCGTCTTTCCTTTTAATTGTTCATCAGTTAGTGGCTTAATAGATGACTCTAATGCATCAATTTGCTCAACTGTCTTTTGCATACGTTTAATTTGGCGTTGATTTACATCAAACACCTTTTTTAAAATACCGATCATAGGAAATACGCTCCTCTTTTTATTAAAATAAAACTTCCGATTGTTTTTCTTTTTCTCTATTACAATCAGTCGTTATAAAAATCAAATGTATGTTATGCCAATTTTTCTCCTAATTAAAAAAACTAAAATGTATATACCTAATGATAATTGTAACACTTGTCTTATAACTATGACAACAATCGGCAAGATGTCGGGCCTTATATTCAAAAAAAGTTTTTATTTCATTTGTTACGTTCCTTTTCTCTGTCTCGCTATTTCAATTTCACGTTACAAATTTCGTATTAAATCTAAGTCATATTCTTTCAAGTTTCCTTTTAAAGAATATGACTACCAGAAGTTCCTTAATAAAATCTAAATCAACAATTACAAAAAGCCGGAAACTTTGCAGGTGCAGCATCCATAGATACTTACACCTACAAAAAAACTCCGACTTTAAAAGATATTGTTATGTTGCAAGATCTACAAACACCATTAAAATATAGCTGTATCAATCATAAATTTTATTAATTTATCGGTATTTCTAATTCATGATATTTCCCTTTCTTATCCTTTATACAAGAAATGAATTTCACTTTAGTTGATTCATTTGAAAAGTTTTTATAATTTTTATAAGGATCATCTCCTATAAAATAATTTGTCCCTATATACCCTCGTACTGTTTTACCAGCAGGTATTACAGGATCAAACTGATATTTTTTAGGTAATTCCATTGAATAAGGGATTAAATTATAAAACTCACCTATTTTAGAATAAAACATTGTATCGGAAATAGACTTATTACTAAGCAAGTTAATATCTCGATTTGTTGTATTTGTAATATCTAAAGGTAAAACATACGTCACTACTTCACGGTCTTCATAGGGATCATAAACTTTTGTAGGATCAAGAGGATTGAGTGCATGAAACGTAACTCCTTGCCCATCTTCAAAAGTTCTATTAGATAAAAACTCATCTTTTACCACTTTATAAGATTCATTATTAAGATTTAATGTTTTAAATCTTAATAAACTAGCAAATATACATAGCAACAGACACAATCCAATACTTATTAAGATATGTTTTCTCGTCACTCTTAATCTACCAACTTTCCATTATTAACATGTACAATACGATCTACCATTTCATTATCTAGAACATGCACATCATGACTGGCTACAACAATAGTCGTTCCCTTGGCTTTTTCTACTTTCAAAATATCTAAAACATCTTTTATCCCATCACTATCTAAAGCATTAGTTGGCTCGTCTAATAACAGTAATTTTGGTTGTTCCATTAAAGCTTGCGCTATCCCTAAACGTTGTTTCATACCTAAAGAGTATCTTTTATACTTTCTCTTATCTGTTTTATCAAGTCCAACCCTTTGAATAATATTATAAATCTCCTCATCGGAGATTTTATTGTTAATCGATGATAAAAATTTCAAATTCTGAAAACCAGTATACCCTGGAATAAAACTTGGATATTCAATCAATATTCCCATAGAATGAGGAAATTGCTTTTGTTTTCCAATTATTTCATTATCTATATAAACAACTCCAGAATTCAAGCGCATTAACCCTGATATAGCGCGTAAAATCATCGTTTTACCAGAGCCATTATGCCCCTTCAAAACTAAAAATTCGCCTTTTTTTACTGACAAACTAATATTATCTAACACAATATTTCCTTTTAATCTTTTCGTCATACATTCACATTTAATATAATTGTCCATAAATTATTCACCTATCACATCTAGTTTTTTAAAACAAAAACTACCTAATAAAATCATTACAACAACAATTACTACTCCTATTAAAAGTAAATCATTATATTGAATAGATTGATTATTACCTAAAGTCAATTGAATTGAACTGTGATCAACAAAATACCAACGATTTGGCATAACAAAAGAGCCTAAAAAATAAATACTATGAAAGAAAATAGACAAAAATAGGTACAACAACATTAGTACAAAAACAATAGTTATCGGTATATAAAAAGTTAAAAACTCAAAAATCAAAGCTAATAAAAAGCTTATAATTATTTGAATTAGCATAGTACCTAATATCTTATAAGGAAATTGACTATATAAATTTAAAAAATTATACTCGCCTAAAGAAAGCAAATAGTAAGCGCTAAACCAAATAAAATACATACCAATCCAAATAATAATTATATAAAAAAACAAAGATAATATTTTCGTTAACCACAGGAAATGCTTCTTCTTAACACGAGGAAATAAATAAACACCATCCTGTTGAATATCTGAAAAAGCAAAATTCCCTACAAGCAACAAAGGAGTGATTTGAAAGAATATCCAATAAAAAGGGATAGAAAATCGCCCCTCCTTATAAAAATAAGATAAATCCACAAAATCTACTCCATGAAAAAATCGATAAAAGGTAACATCTACTAATACAGATTCTTTACCATTACTAAGAGGCTGATTGTATAAAAAGGCAATTGCAATAATAGCGTAAATTAAGAATAAAAAAACCATTATCTTGATGGAATCTCGAAACCTTACATATAAATCTCTTTTTAACAAATAATATAAGATCATAATGTAAACTAGACCACCTCTGTCTCATCATTCATAGAAATATAACTTTTTTTAGATAAAATCCATACACTTATAAAAAAGATAAAAAAACAGCCGAATAAGCGTATAAATAAACCAGTAGCATCTTCAAAGACATTTATATAAAAAGCATTTGTAAATAAAAATCCATGTAATATAAATCTATCTAATAAAACAGCAGTAATCATACATATTATTACAAGTAAACTAGGTAAAAATAATTGCAATAAAGCACTTATCATACATATAAAAACACTCGCAAATAATTGAATGCAAAATAATAATGGATAATTTACATCAACACTAGTTACAGCCATCATAGTTGACATCAAAAACAACTGTAAAATCATACTCCCAGCAAAAAAGTAAACAAAAACGAATAATTTTTAATAATATATAGAAACTAATTTCAATGCATTATTCACTCTGTAAACAACATAAATACTAAAAAAGTTCGACATAGAATATACAGAAAAAACAATTGTTAAAGGAATAAATATAGTCGACAAATTATACAACGACATAACCTTATACAAAGCTTCCAATTCGTTCATTTTCTCTTTTACAATTCCGGGTTCAAAATAATTGAACAAGCAACCAATGATACTAACATTAAGTACAAAAAGAATACTTAACCAAACATATTTCATCCTTATAGTTTCTTTCATAACATTATAAAAGAACATACTTCCTACTCCCCCGTAAATAAAGAACTACAGAACAAAACCAAATACATAACAGTACACTAAGAAAAATTTGTAATTCAAAAAAGCCAAAATCTTTAATTAAATAATCTTTAGGATTGAGAATCCCTTTTCCAATACCAAGCCAAAAAATATGTAAAATAAATGGAACTAAATAAATAAAATAAACTCGTTTTATAAAAAACGAAACTGATAAAGCTAAACTCGAAAAAACCGCACCGTATAAACCATTTAAAAATACATACATTAGAAAATATAAAGTAGGGTACTTATAATAAACTATATGAAATTGAGCTGTTGGCGAAACAGTAGAAGCCATATAATTTAATATTGGATGCGGAGCAACTGTTGGATAAGTCATCACATATAAATAAAAATTAAATAGTAAAGGGACACTTATAATAAAAAAAGATACAATAAAATTAATAAAATAAAGCAGCTTAAAATAATAACATGTTCCCATCTTAGAAATAACAGGATAAATAAATCCATAATTTTTATCAATTCTATAAATCCCTGCTACAGCCATTGCGGAAAGCATAGGAAATATAAGTAAATAAAACTCACTATAAAACGATAATCTATTAAAATATAAAATATTAGATAAATATGGGGATACCTTTATAATCCCAGCATCGTTAAATCCTTTAGTTGTCACAAACATAGCAATATATTGAGCAATAACAATTACTAACATAATAAATAAAGACAACCAAAACATCCTACCTTTTAAAATCCTTCCTAAAAAGTAACTCATCTATAGCTCCTCCATAAACCATTAAATTTAAATCTTTTTTAATATGAACAATTGATCCGCAACACCATAACATTTCTTTTCTTTATTTAACCAAATGTAACGAAAAGAAACATTTGCTCTCTCTCCTTCAAATTTAGGAAACTCAACTTCATACTGATAAACATCATTTGCGCCTTTTCTTTTTACACTCTTAACTTCTTGTTTCCACTGAATTACTTCTCCATCAGTTTGTTCAATCCGTCCCAAGAGATACGTTGGTTTTTTCTTATTCGTAACACCCGTCAAAAAAACATAATAATTTTCTGGTATAACTCCTAATTTCAATTTTTTATTTGAAAGCTTATCCTCTATTAAACTATCATTTTTTTCTATTTGTCCTTGAAAGAAATCATCACCATTTTCACTTTCCAAAAACACTTGTTCAAAAATAGTATTTTTGTTAATTCCTTTTAATTCAATACTTTTCAAATTATCTTTTTCCGTTAAAGTATCTTCAATATGTACAATAGGTTCATCTACTTTCTTTTGACAAGAAACTAAGAAACTAATACTCAATATAAAAAAACAAACTAAAATATATTTTGAAATAAACCTCATTACAGCTCCTCCTATTTTAAAAATGAAATAGCAGGAAAAGTCGTATAATCCGGATTTGAAACTATACGACTTTTTCTAGCACTATAAAATAAATAATTTCAATTTATAATTTCTAAATCAATATTCAATGTAAGGTCCACTAGGTCTTACACTATCAGGACTCCAAGCAGTAGGATAAGCATTATTTTCTCTAGAATAACCACCAAATCTCACAGGCACATTTTTCCCATGGTTTTCATATGCATAATTTTGAAAAAGATATGTTCTACCTGGTATCACTGTTCCTTCATGCTTACCTGAAACATTTACCCATTTTCTATCTTCTGCATTTTTATTTTTATCTGCTTCTGTCCAAACATTGAAAGAACCTCCGCCCTTCTCACTGCTCTTCACACGCATATACATAGAGGTAGGCGTCTCTTTAGGACGTGCATTAGTATAATCATATGGACTCCAAAGTCTAAAGGTAAAATTCACATGGTCATCCCTTGTACTAGCCTTAGCCGGTTCGGTTAAAGCGAAAGTACTAGCTAAAATACCTAACGATAAAACAGATCCAAACATAAAACGACTTTTTTTCTTAATGCCCACTAAAAGCACCTCCGATAATTTGTAGCATTATATTGATTGTATTTTTCCACTGAAGGAACAAAATCAATATAATACAATATTATGGTAACAACACCTCAACACACCTTCAATGGATTTCAGAATATTTAATATTACTTTTACACTTGCGAACATTTCGTTAAATTTTAAAAAACAATACTATATCCCTAGCAAAGAATTACTTATAAAGGTAGCTACATTCCTATGCTTGTTCCAAATAATAAAGAGTAACTCACCTCTCTAAGTTTCGAATTTTCTCCTGCTGTTTTGAGGAAATACCGCCTAAAAATCACTTCTTAATGAAATCGGCTACTTATAAAACTTTTTTAACCTTGCTGCGAAAAATACAAAAAAAGCGCAGCCATTTCGGCTGCGCTTTCGAATTATTATTTAGTTTCGATTAAACCGTATTTCCCATCTTTACGGCCATATACAACATTAGTTTCGTTTGTATCAGCATTTGTGAAGACGAAGAAATTATGTCCTAGCATATCCATTTGTAGGATTGCCTCTTCAACGTCCATCGGTTTTAAATCGAATCGTTTTGTACGTACAAGTTCTAATTCATCTTCTTCTACCTCATCCAAAACAGCTACTGCTTCTGGAAGGATAAAGTTCGTTTTCATAGAACCTTTCTCACGTAACTTACGATTTACTTTTGTTTTATGTTTACGAATTTGTCGCTCAATTTTATCAACTACTAAATCGATAGCAGCGTACATATCGCTATTAGTTTCTTCTGCACGAAGTAATAAATCAGTAAATGGTATTGTTACCTCGACACGTTGCTTGTCAGAGTATACTTTTAAATTAACTTTAATCTCTGGGAATGTATCAAAATAACGCTCTAACTTACTTAGTTTTTTCTCTACATATTCCTTTAATGCTGGAGTTACTTCAATATTTTCACCACGAATGTTGAATTTCATAGATGAATTCCTCCTTTCAAGCCTATGTATTATAATTTCGACATTGGCTTAAAAACTCCTTCTAACTTTTTAAAAAAATTAGTGGAATTGCGATTTTTTTATCGTTTTTTGTTGAAATGAAAAGATGCATCGTTTCTATCTTTATTTTATCCTATTAACATCGTGAATAACGAATATAACTGTGGACAATTCGTTACAGAAAAGAAACAACTTTTTGACAACTTACACTATAACAAAAACCCCTTGCGAAAAACAAGAGGTTCTACTACATATATATAACGTTGCCACAAACGCAGCTTTCTCTTCCAAAAACAATATACCCTACAGTTTCACAACATTAGCTGCTTGTGGTCCACGTGCTCCATCTACAATGTCAAACTCTACTTGTTGCCCTTCTTCTAATGACTTATATCCATCTTGTTGAATAGCAGAAAAATGGACAAATACATCGTCACCATCTTCACGCTCAATAAACCCAAATCCCTTTTCTGCATTGAACCATTTCACTCTTCCTTGCATGTTCATTCCATTCCCTTCACTCTAAAAATCAGGGCATTCGCCCCATATTTTGACTATAACGAATGACAACATATGAAGTCAAAGAAGACTTATCGCCTTTTTATTATCCCTTTCGACACTGCCATATTAACTTCTACAAAGTGTCAAACTAGATACTTCTCTTGCCCCTCTTTCATATAACAAACTTCCGATTTGCCTAACTGTAATCCCTGTCGTATACACGTCATCAACGAGTAAAATATGTTGCCCAGAAAACATCTCTTCTCCCTGAAAATAAAAAGGATTGCTTCCTGACACCCTTTCTTTACGTGTCTTCTTACTTTGCTTTTCTGTATCCCTTCTTCTTAATGATGGATAAGAAATTTTGACAGGCAAACAAGTTGCTAATAACTCAGCTTGATTAAAACCACGTTCAATTTCCCTTTCCTTACTAAGCGGAACAGCGATAACGGTTGAAACATTGGCAAAATACTTTTGAAATAAACTTCGAAAAGGACGATAAAAAATGTGCACTAACTCTGCATCCCCCCGAAACTTAAACTGTGCTACTATTTCTTTCATCTCATCATCATACATATATAACGAACGGTTTTTAAAAGAACGATACTTCTCCTCTTTCGTCCACCTTATACAATCTATACAAATACCGTCTTCTTGAAATGAGGCAGGAACAAATTCTAAAGGTCGCCCGCACTCCATGCAAATTTCGCCTATAATATAGGAAAGTTTCTGCTCACATCTATCACATATATATTTTCTATGACACTTTACAAAAAAAGTGTACCAACTAATCTTTTCTACAAAACACTCATCACAAAGTAAACAATGCATTAATCGATCAATCCTTGTTCTTTCGCATTTTTATTCATACCTTGAATATGTTTTTTCGCGCGCACCATCGCCTCTGTCTTACCATAGTGAAAATAAATGACCTCTCCATACGGCACTTCAAAGCTCCGCCCTGCTCGACCCGCAATTTGTACGAGCGCACTTTCTGAAAATATTTCTTCTTCCGCCCCTAAAACTGCGACTTGCAAATTTTTCACCGTTACGCCTCGTTCTAAAATTGTCGTTGTAACTAATAATGGGATTTCTCCCTTTCTGAAAGCCGCTACTTTTTCTTTTCTCCCTGGATCTTCTGCATGTACACCTTCAATTCGATTGTTTAATGGTTTTAACAACAAGCTTATTTCTTCTATATATCGCACATGGGGGACGAATAAAAAAATAGGGAATTTTTTATTTAAGTATGTTTGTAACCACTGTAGTAAAACTCGAGGAATTCTTTTATGAATGAGGTTTTTTTTCCAATTCCCGCACCAACAAAATAAAGGAACTGGCAAAGGATGACGATGATATCGTCCAGAAACAATAACACCTTTTTGTTTACCTTGTTTAAGTTTTCGCTTCCACGTTTCATCTGGAGTCGCAGTTAAATAAATACGCGCCGCTTTTTCTTTCATCGCTTGTTTTACCGCGTACTGTAACATTTGATCTGCACAATATGGAAACGCATCTATCTCATCTACAACCATGACATGAAACGCCCTATAATAACGTAATAATTGATGCGTAGTCGCAACGACTAGTACTGCATCTTTTTCTTTATCCACACTCCCTCCATATAAAGCCGCTACCTTTATATATGGAAATACTTCTTGCAATCTTGGTGCTAATTCCAGAACAACATCCGTTCTCGGCGTTGCGATACAAACTCTTTCTCCTTTTTGAAGCGCTTCGTTAATTCCGTAAAACAACATCTCTGTTTTCCCAGCCCCGCATACAGCCCAAATAAAAAATGATTCTTTTTGCCTAATAGCCTCTATAACTCCTTGCGCCGCCAAATTCTGGCCAGTAGACAACGTACCGTTCCACTGTAACAAGTTTAAATTCTTTTCTCTCTTTCTTTCAGCAATCCCGCGAACAAGTACAGCACATTCACTTACCCTCCCCATCGTTATACACTTCCGGCAATATGCGCACACTTTACTGCACCTTTTACATAAAAACGACGCAAATAGCCGCCGATCTACATTTCCGCAGCGTTGGCACATATATTTAGAATTCTTCTTTTTTACACCTTGTACACATACGATCTCTCCCTTCTTTTTCAAATCGTTTAATTCCCTCTGTAAATCTGAAGAAAGTTCTTCTAATAGCAACTGTTTCCCCGCTAGCATCAACAATCACCTCCAGCACTACTATAAACCTTTCTCATCATCTCGTAAAAACTTAAAAAAGCCGATAACCTACTTATAAAATAGTAAGCTATCGACTTTATACACATGTTTTATTCTTTTATAAATCCTAGAATCGACCGTATCCTAAGAAATGTTTTTTGTTATACGAACTGTTAATATCACCGTACGCAATTCCTTTATCGCTAGCATGGATCATTTGGCCATTACCAACGTAAATACCGATGTGAGATGGACCTGCTTTATAAGTACCTTGGAAGAATACTAAGTCTCCTGGTTGTGGGCTATCTACTTTAGAAACTGAGTTCCAGTAACCCCTAACGTCTTGACGACCTACACCAAAGATGTAAGAAATGAATCCACTACAGTCAAAACCACCGTTTGATGGAGATGCACTTCCCCAAACATATGGTAAACCTAAGTAGCTTTGCGCTTTACCAATTACGCCACCCACATTTGGAGCTGGTTTTTTCTCTTCTTGTTTAGGTGCTTCTTTTTTAGGCTCTTCTTTCTTAGGCTCTTCCTTTTTAGGTGCTTCTTTTTTAGGCTCTTCTTTTTGAGCTTGTCCACCATTGTTTGCTGGTGCAGCTTGCTCTGCAGGTGCTTGTGCTGGTTGAGCTTGCGCAGCTTTAGCAGCTTGCTCTGCTTGTTTTTGAGCAGCAGCTTCTTGTGCAGCTTTTGCTTGTGCTTCTTCTTCGGCAATACGTTGTAATTGTAATGCTTGTTTCTCAAGCTCTTTCAATTGACCTTCCGTACTTGTCATTGAAGTTACAACTGTATCCATTTTACCGCTTAAATCGTTTACCGCTGTTGCTTTTTTCTCTTTTTCAGCGTCAAGTTCTTTCTTAGCAGTTTCAATTTGAGCTTGTGCTTCTTTTAATTCTTTTTGTTTTTCTTTTACCGTTGCAACATCTTTTTTTACACTAGCTTGGTCTTCTTGTTGTGTTTTCATGATATCTTCATCAGACTCAAGAATTTTAGAAACAGAAGTTAAACGATCAACTAAATCTGCAACGTTTTTAGAGTTTACAAGAACTTCTGTTACAACGTTCGTATTTGGTTGTTCTTGAAGTGCAACTAAACGCTTTCTTAATAACTCTTCACGTTTTGCAATCTTTGTTTGTAATTCTGCAATATCTTTATTTTTCTTTTCAATTAATTGCTCAGTATCAGCAACTTTTTTCATTGTTTCATCAAGCTTTGCAGCATTCTCTTGAACAGATTTATCTAAACCTTGAATTGTTTTGTTTAAGTCATTCATTTGTTTTTGTAATTCATCACGTTCTTGTTGTTGTTTATGTAAAGTGTCATTTTGCGTGTTAATTTGTGATTTCACATCAGAAATTTTATCTTCTGCAAATACATTTGGTGTTAGCCCAGAAAACATTAATCCTGCAACTAATGCACAAGATGCCATTTTTAGCTTTTTCATTTTATTTTTTACACCGCTTTCTTTTTTCTTTTTCCGTATATAACCTATAAAATTTATACCATAATTCGGGATTTTTTTTGCTAATGTTACGTTTTTGTAAAACAAATGTAATATTATATGTAGCTCTAGCGCAAAATGCGTATATTTTTGTATGTATGTGTAGAAATTTATATACTTTTCTCACTTCTATAAACAAAGAAAAAACGTAAGGAATTCCTTACGTTTTATTAAATATACGAATACAGATGAAATGCTACTTCATCCATTTCTCAGCCCAATTTTGGACCTCATCCATAACACTTTCTAACGCTTTTCCCTTGTCAGTTAAGCCATACTCGATTCGAACTGGTACTTCTGGATAGACATTACGAACTACAATGCCCTCGCTTTCCAATTCCTTTAAACGCTCTGACAACATACGATCGCTCATATTTGGGATAATATCTGCGATTTCTCTAAAACGTTTCGACTCTTCAAGCAAAGATTTAATAATTAAGCCAGTCCACTTCTTACTAAGCAGAGTAAAAGCTGACTCAAACTTTGGACATAAACAAGAATTATGCTCCATATGTTTCACCTCTCTTCTATTATAATATAGTTTCTTGTAAAAAGTAAGTTATAAAACTTTCCTCATTATTTTATTTTACGTACATTTTACCATTTCCAAATATTAACTTGTCAACTAAACGTAACATACCCGTAAAAAAACCCTCTTAAAAAGAGAGCTTTTATATCTTTATTACTTCGTATACCATCCAAGACCTAATGCACCTTCACCTAAGTGCGTACCAATTACAGCTCCAAAATAACCTGTACGAATTGTGACGTGAGGATATTTTGTTTCTAATTCTTTCTTCCATTCATTCGCTTCTTCTTCACGTTGCGCATGAATGATAACTGCTTCCATAGGTACACCTTTACTTGCTTGCTCATCAAAAATTTCAATGATACGTTTTAATGCTTTTTTACGTGTACGAATCTTTTCAAACGGAATAATGATTTTATCTCTAAAATATAAAACTGGCTTCACTTGTAACAGACTGCCGATGAAAGCTTGCGCGCTATTTAATCGACCACCACGTTGTAAATGATGTAAATCATCAACTACAAAATAGGCGTCCATCGTTTTCTTCATTTCATCAAAACGAGCGATAATCTCTTTCGGGTTCTTTCCTTCACTTGCTAACTTTGCACCTTCACGCACATAAAATCCTTGTACTTCACAACTAATTTCAGAGTCATACGTGTATACATCAATACCCTCTACCATCTGTCCAGCTGTCGTTGATGTTTGATATGTACCACTAATTCCACTTGATAGGTGAATACTAATAACTGCATCATAATCTTTAGCTAGTTCTTCATATAGCTCAACAAACTTTCCGATTGCTGGTTGAGAAGTTTTTGGAAGTTCCTCTTGTTCACGTACTTTCACATAAAAATCATCTGCTGAAATTTCAGCTTCTTCTTGATAAGATTCTGTTCCAAACACAACGTTTAATGGAATCATATATATATTGAGTTCATCACGAATTTGCTTCGGTATATATGCCGTACTATCAGTAACAATAGCTATTTTCATTTTCGTACCTGCCTTATAAAAAGTTTTATTTCCTAATTTTACACGAAAACTACAAATGGTGCATCCATACATGAAAATGCCGGTTGGAATTATACCTACCATCTCGACAAATTACAACAAAAAGATAAAATACTCACCAAAAACTTCAGCATATTTAGAAAAAATGTTTGAATATAAAAAGGCTCGCTTTTAAAATGGAAAGTACTAGTCATTTTGATAGATAGGGGCGTACACAAGTGCTATTACAATATTTTACAATCAAAGACTACGGCGAACACGAAATCGTCATTCAAAAATCAAGATTTATTTGTTATATTAGCCGAGCAACGACTGAGGAAGAGGCTCAAGAATTTATACAAAAAATAAAAAAACAACATTGGAATGCAACACATAATTGTTCCGCTTATTTAATTGGCGAACAAGATCATATTCAAAAAGCAAATGATGACGGCGAGCCTAGCGGTACAGCTGGCGTACCAATGCTAGAGGTACTTAAAAAACGTGGACTAAAAGATACCGTTGTTGTCGTAACACGCTATTTTGGTGGCATTAAACTTGGCGCAGGTGGATTAATTCGTGCATATGGAAAGTGTACAAGCGAAGGCATTAATCATGTCGGTGTTGTCCAGCGAAAACTAATGCGTGTGATGCAAACCGAGATTGATTACACATTACTTGGCAAAGTGGAAAATGAATTACGCAATTCAAAATATGCCATTAAAGATATACATTATCTAGAAAATGTCACATTTGATACGTATGTAGAAGAAGATGGCAAACAAGCATTTACAGATTGGATGATTGAATTAACAAACGGGAAATGTACAATTACAGAAGGAGATATGTTGTACTTAGAACAAGATGTTATCTAAGCATAACCCATTTATCCCCTTCAAAGATTAATGTAGTGAATTACTTCCCTACAAATGAACTAACGAACTAAGGAGATTATATATGGAAGAACGTTATTATCATCTCCAAAATAGCAGAATAAAAAAGAAGCGAAGAAGGAAACTTTTCTTCTTCCTTATTTTCGCATTTTTATTTGGCAGTATAGGAGTTTATGTGTTAAATTCTTACTCTTCTCTTATGGGGATATATAGTGGTTTTACTCGTGAAAAATCGGATTTAAGAAACGAAGATGTAGAAATTACAAAAGAACCTTTTACAATTCTCATTATGGGTATAGAAGATTATGCGACAGATGGTCAAAATGGTCGTACAGACTCATTAATGTTTGCAACAGTCAATCCGAAAACTAAAAAGATTTCGCTTATGAGCATTCCTCGTGATAGCCGCGTTCCGATTGTTGGAAAGGGAAAAGAAGACAAAATTAATGCCGCCCATGCTTACGGTGGAGAGGAAATGGCAATCAAAACTGTAGAAGGTTTTCTAAAAGTTCCTGTAGACCATTATATTAAAATTGATTTCCAAGGCTTTAAAGGTATCGTTGATGCTGTTGGCGGCGTTACCGTTGACGTACCCTTCGATTTCTGGGAGCGCTCTGACGTGGATTACTACAAAAAAATTCAATTTAAGCAAGGACAGCAAAACTTAAACGGTGAAGAAGCACTTGCTTACGTCCGTATGCGAAAGCAAGATCCAAATGGCGATTATGGTCGAGCTGCTAGACAAAGACAATTACTGGCCGCTGTTGCTCATAAACTAAACTCCACCTCTACTGTATTTAAAATTAAAGATTTAACAGCTGTCGTTGGAAAATATATAAAAACCGACATTCCTATTTCAGACGGACTTGCTCTTTACAATAAACTTTCTGGATTTGATCCTTCTACAATGCAAACGTTAAAGCTTGAAGGCGAAGACAAAAAGATAGGCGGTATTTATTACTTCCTTCCAGATCCAATCAGTGTAGAAACGGTGCGTAACGAAATTGAAAAAGAATTAGGAGAAAAAGCAAAAAACCCAACTACAAAAAACAACTCAAATCCTGATTCAAATTCAAGTTCTAATTCTAACGAACAAACAAAAAAGGCAACAAACCAAAATAAAACACCAACTGATCCGCCACCTTCTACAAATGCTCATGCAGAGTGGATTATGCGCAATCAGCCGTAACAAAAAGGCCCAATCTATCCGATTGGGCCTTTTTTATTTACTTATTAAAGTGCTGTAAAATCGCTTCTACAATACGCTCTGATGCACGACCATCACCGTAAGGGTTAGATGCTTTCGCCATCTTATCATGAGCTTCTTTATCTGATAACAGCTCATCAGCAAGACCAAAGATTGTCTCTTCGTCTGTTCCTGCTAATTTCAGCGTACCTGCTTCAATACCTTCAGGGCGCTCTGTTGTATCACGAAGAACAAGAACTGGTACACCAAGTGATGGAGCTTCTTCTTGTACACCACCAGAATCCGTTAACATTAAGTATGAACGAGCTGCAACATTGTGGAAATCAATTACATCTAGCGGCTCAATTAAATGAATACGGTTATGTTCACCTAAAATTTCATTTGCTATTTCACGAACAACAGGGTTCATATGAACAGGGTACACAACTTGTACATCTTCATGTTTGTCAACAAGACGCTTAATTGCACGGAACATATTACGCATCGGTTCACCTAAGTTTTCACGGCGGTGAGCTGTCATAAGTACAAGACGATCATTCCCAAGTTTCTCTAGTACAGGATGACTATATGTTTCTTTTACAGTCGTTTGTAGCGCGTCAATCGCTGTATTTCCTGTGATGAAAATACGTGACTCATCTTTATTTTCCTTCTGTAAGTTCGTTGCTGATTTTGCTGTCGGTGAGAAATGGAGATCCGCCATTACACCTGTTAATTGACGATTCATCTCTTCTGGGTATGGAGAATACTTATCCCACGTACGAAGGCCCGCCTCAACATGCCCTACTGGAATTTGATTATAAAAAGCAGCTAAACTTGCAATAAATGTTGTTGTTGTATCACCATGTACAAGTACAATATCCGGCTTCGCTTCTTTCATTACTTTATCCAAACCTTCTAAACCACGCGTTGTAACATCAATTAAAGTTTGGCGGTCTTTCATAATATTTAAATCGAAATCTGGCGTAATTCCAAAGATACTTAATACTTGATCTAACATTTGGCGATGTTGTGCTGTTACAGTCACAATCGATTCAATTTTTTCTGGGTGTTTTTGCAACTCTAATACAAGAGGTGCCATTTTAATTGCTTCTGGACGTGTCCCGAAAATTGTCATTACTTTTAAACGTTCAGTCATGTGATTGCCTCTTTTCTTTCACTAATTACAGCTTCTATTATGACATATAAAAATATGCATGAGTACATCCCTTTTTAACGCATAACAGAAACTTTTCTATTACAAATACTTTTTCTTCCCACCGAGTAATAATCTATCTTTTGTTTCTTAACATCTTCATCAGTATAACAATTTCTCCCATCAAATAAAATAGGCTCCCTCATAAGTTGTACGTACTTTTCTAACGGATAAGTTTGAATATCTCCCCATTCTGTTACGATAAAAACCGCACTCGCATCTCTAATCGATTCATCTATACATCTACTATATTGTATAGCATCTCCAAATATATTCTTTACATATTGAATTGCTTTTGGGTCATAAAGAACAATATCTGCACCTATATTAATTAATGCTTCTATTATAATAAGAGATGATGCCTCTCTAATATCATCCGTATTCGGTTTAAAGGATGCGCCAAGAACTGCAATTCGCTTTTTATTCATGTTCATAACTTTTTTCGCTTTTTCAATCAATAGCAGCTGTTGCTTATTATTTACTTCAATAACTGCTTTTAACAAACGAAAATCATGAGCAACATTTCCCGCAATTTGTACCAGTGCTTTCGTATCTTTCGGAAAACACGACCCTCCGTAGCCAATGCCCGCATTTAAAAAAGATGCACCGATTCTCTTATCCATTCCCATCCCTTTGGCAACATCCAATACATTCGCGCCTACCTTCTCACATATATTTGAAATTTCATTAATGAAACTAATCTTTGTAGCTAAAAAGGCGTTCGACGCGTATTTAATCATCTCCGCACTTTTAATATCTGTAACATACGTTTCTAAACATAATTCACTATACAAACTCTCTACTCTTCTTGCTACTTCCTTACTATCCGCTCCAATTACAATACGATCTCCATGAAAGAAATCATAAATACCTGAACCTTCACGCAAAAACTCTGGATTCGATACGATATGTACTGTATGCCTCTCTTTTAACTTCTCCTCAATCCATCCCTTCATTACATCATTTGTGCCTACTGGAACTGTACTTTTCGTAACAACAATAATATCGTTCGTCGCATATAATCCAATATCGTTACAAGCACTCTGAATATACGTTAAATCTGCCGTCCCATCTAATAACGGTGGTGTTCCAACTGCAATAAATATAAACTCTACATCATCAAATGCCTCTTCTTTATTTGATGTAAAAGTTAAAGCATTATTCTCATATGCATAATTTATTAATTCATGTAATCTGGCCTCATAAATAGGTAAATCCCCTTGTTTTATCCGTTCAATTTTTTCATCATCTATATCAAAACATGTAACTGAATGCCCTAATTTTGCCAATCCTACTCCTGTAATCAATCCAACATATCCAGTACCTACTATCGTAATTTTCATTTCCTTTTCGCACAGGAATTTACAATAGAAAAGATATGAAATATAGAACTCTCCCTGCGCTTCCCCCTTTCATATTAAAAATGAGAAAACCCTTTTCCTTCTTCATTATATGAATTACTTCCCTTACTTTTTTTAAAGTTTTTGTAAAATTAAATGCACTATAAAGTAAAACTTAATCAGTGAGAATCAGGCTGCCAGGTCACGCGTGATAAATTCCCACATTTTAACACGAAACTTACTCATTTCTACGTGCAACACTTATAATACTGAAATAAAAGTATTCACTATTGAAGAAAAAGAGGAAATGTTACATTCCAAAGCCCAGTACGATTAACCTTCTTATATGATTCAACATTCTATATACAATTGTCATATATTCTATCCGCTTCCATTAACCGTAAAAAGAAAAAAAGATTGAATTCTAATCTTTTTGTGATACCATATGTTATGAGCCTGTAAATAAACATCATAATTTTCAGATAAATATATTTTCAAAAAAAAATTACGTTAGACTATAAAGGGTGGGGTATTAATGGACTCACAAGTGATTTATGCCATTTTGGCATCTTTCATCACTGTACTCGTCGTTACTCCTTTAGTTATTAAATTAGCTTTTAAAATAGGAGCGACAGATAAGCCAAACGCACGTAAAGTGCACCAAAAGATTATGCCACGTCTTGGCGGGTTGGCAATATTTATTGGTGTAGCTGTAGGATTTGTTGTCGGCGGCTTATATGAACAAAGAATGTTATCGATAACGCTAGGTGCGATTATCATTGTAATCATCGGAATTTTAGATGATATGTACGAGTTATCTGCGAGAGTAAAATTCGGTGGACAACTGTTAGTTGCCATTATGATTGTAAAAAGTGGATTATTAGTGCAAGTATTATATATCCCATTCCTTGGGGATACTGAACTTGGATGGCTTGCTTATCCAATTACAGTATTTTGGCTTGTAGGTATTACGAATGCAATCAACTTAATTGACGGCTTAGATGGATTATCTGCTGGGATTTCATCTATCGTACTTGCAACGCTAGCATATATGGCCTTCACTAGCCCATGGGGTACTGGAACAGCTATTATCTTGCCACTTGCATTAATTATATTAGCAAGTACAATTGGATTTTTGTTCTACAACTTCCATCCAGCAAAAATTTTCATGGGAGATACAGGAGCACTATTTTTAGGATACTGTATTTCTGTTATATCGTTACTTGGATTATACAAAAGTGTAACGTTATTCAGTTTTATCGTTCCAATTATCATTTTAGGTGTACCTATATTTGATACGATATTTGCAATCATCCGTCGTATCGTAAATAAAAAACCTATTTCAGCACCAGATAAATCGCATTTACATCACCGCTTACTTGCAATGGGATTCTCTCATCGCAAAACGGTACTAATTATATACGCATTCGGTATTTTCTTTAGTGTAAATGCCATTATTTTCACTAGTGCAACGTTATGGTTATCCATTATTCTTCTTTTCGCTTTGATTTTCTTCACAGAAATCATCGCTGAAATAATCGGGCTTGTACATGAACGCTACAAACCAATCATTTCCTTTTATAAAAAAGTGAAAAAACGCGAAGACTAATTGTAGTATAGCCTTTTCAATTATGAAATATTCAAATAGCATCCTCTTTCTTATAAGAGGATGCTATTTTTTATTCTCATTTTATATTTCCAAAATATAGATTGTTTGAGAGTTCCTCTATTGGAGAAAGATATACATAATAAGAAAAGTATCAAGTTTTCTTTTTTACATCTTGATTGTCAAACTGAGGGTGAATGTTATGATCAAGCGAGTATTTCAATGTATTATTTTATTTTTAACGATTACTATGTACGTATCATCTAATACTGAAGCAACAACTGTTATTCCTGCTGAATATCATCCAAATACTGAAACAACTTCTCCTACACAAAAAATTGCGTACTTAACATTTGATGACGGGCCAAACAAATATACTACACAAATTTTAAACATCTTAAAAGAAAAGAACGGAAAAGCAACTTTCTTTGTTATTGGCGGAAAAGTGCCACATTACACAAAAACGATGCAACGCTTAATTAAAGAAGGACATTATATCGGGCTCCACAGCATGTCACATGATGTAAAACGCCTTTACACTGGTGACCCTTCCACTTTAATTGCAGAAATGGAGCAAACACAAAGCATTGTCCAGCAAGTTACGAAATTAAATACACATCTCGTTCGCGTTCCATATGGTAGTATGCCTTACTTAAAAAAGAATTACCGTGACGCACTTGTATCGGCCCAGTATAAAATGTGGGATTGGACGATCGATACATACGACTGGAAAAGCTATGACAATCCTTCTGCCATACTCGAAAGAGTACGTAACCAAAGTGATGAACAAGTCGAAGTCATTTTAATGCATGATTCGAGTGTAACCGTACAAATACTGCCAAAAGTAATTGATTATTTACAGTCACAAGGATACAAACTTCTTCCCTATAATCCTTCTTCTCATCTCAAGGTGAATTTTTGGAAAGACACAAGATTGTAACAGCTTTAGTGCCTATGTGCTAAAGCTGTTTTATTTTTCTCTTCCCACCCTTCCCATTTTTGTGTAAAATTTTAAATAGTGATGAAGTTTCGAGGTGAATAGAAATGAAACGAATAGATCTCATTTTTAACGCAATACAAAAAGGCAATTATACAGAAGGTGTAACCGCATCAGAACTCGCTACATTTCTGCAACTAGATCGCGCCAATGTAAGTAGCGATTTAAACAAACTTGTAAAAGATAAACGTTTATTAAAAACAAATACGCGACCTGTTCGTTTTTACACAGAAACGAACACTTCGTTGGAAACGCATTCAAAAGACATAACTTCATTAGATACATTTGCAATTGAAAATACGAGCCTTAAAATTGCAATTGAAAAAGCGAAAGCTTCTATTCTCTATCCTCCAAACGGTATGCATACTTTACTACTGGGAGAAACAGGGGTCGGAAAGTCTATGTTTGCTTCTTTAATGCACGAATATGCAATTGAAGTTGAACAGCTTCCAAAAGATGCACCATTTATCGTATTTAACTGTGCTGATTATGCAAATAATCCACAGTTACTACTCGGGCAATTATTTGGGATTAAAAAAGGAGCTTATACAGGAGCAAGTGATCAAAAAGGGTTAATTGAAAAAGCACATGAAGGAATTCTTTTCTTAGATGAAGTACATCGCCTGCCTCCAGAGGGACAAGAAATGCTTTTCACCTTTATTGACCGCGGAGTATACCGCCGCCTTGGAGAAACAGAGAACGAACGTAAAGCACAAGTATTAATCATTACTGCAACAACAGAAGAACCAAATTCATTTTTATTAAAAACATTTACAAGACGTATACCAATGACTGTTACGCTGCCACCACTTCGTGAGCGTACACATAAAGAGCGCTTTGCTTTACTACAGCTATTTTTCACAAATGAAGCAATTCGTCTACGAAAAGACATTCACGTTAGCCCAAATGCAATGCGTGCTTTCGTCTTTTACAATTGTCCCAATAACATTGGTCAATTAAAAACAGATGTTCAAATTGCCTGTGCGAAAGCCTATTCTGATTTGGTCACAAAGAAACGTGATTCTGTCTATGTTTCAAGTACAGATTTACCTTGGTATATGAAAGAAGGGTTGTTCATTGAAAGGAAGAGCCGTCACTTATACCAAATACCAAATGAAACATTTGTATTTACAGGTGAGGAAGGTTGGAGTAATCATAAAACAGAAGATGAAAAACGCTCTTCTATTTACGATTATATTGATTATAAATACGAAGAACTTCAAGCACGTGGTATTGAAGAAGAAGAATTAGAATTACTAATAGAAAATGATGTTCAAAGCTTTTTCGTACAATATTTTAACCAAATATCAAAAAAAACAAGCCATGAAAATGTTTTTAAAATTGTGGATCGTAATATCGTTTCCGTATGTGAAAAAATAGCGGAACTTGCTGAAAAGCATTTATCTAAGACGTTTGATGAAAAAGTATTTCTCGCTTTAAGTTTACATGTACAGACAACTCTACAACGTTTACAAAGCGGAAAACAAATACATCACCCACAATTAAATCAAATTCGTACGAAATATAAAGAAGCTTTTTCCGTAGCTATGCAATGCATTCAACTACTGGAGGAAGAATTACAAATAACAATGCCTATTGATGAAGCTGGCTTTTTAACAATGTTCTTCGTTGTTGATCCAATTCCTGCCTCACAAACAGAAGTAAAAGTATTAATATTAGCACACGGTAATGGCATCGCAACTGAAATGGCAAACGTCGCAAACGAACTTCTCGGCATTGAGGAAGTAACCGGTATTGATATGCCGTTACACGAATCACCGAAAGATTTCTTGGAACGTGTGAAAGTGTATATGAAAACACTACAAAATGTAAATGGGCTTCTCTTACTTGTCGATATGGGGTCACTTGCTTATATCGGTGACATATTAGAAACGGAGTTCAAAATCCCTGTACGTGTTCTCTCGATGACGAGCACACCACACGCACTAGAAGCAGCTCGAAAAGCTCAGCTCGGTTATTCATTAGATGCGCTGTATGAAACAGTAAAAAATTTAACACCATTTTACTTAAACGTACAAGAAGAAAAGAAAAAACCTCTCTCTCCAATGAAATCTGTTATTTTAACAGCTTGCTTAACTGGTGAAGGAAGTGCTTTAGCTATTCAAAAAATGTTAGAGAACTATTTACGATTTGATAAAGACTTAATTGAAATTATTCCAATTAGTATCGTCCATGAAAAAGATTTAACTAAAATGATTGAGAACATAAAAAAAGAGCGTAACATCATTTGTATCGTCACGAATTTCGATGTGCAAGTACCATGCTTAACATATCATTTCCAAGACATCGTAAACTACACAGCGATTCAGCCAATTCAAGAATTAATTACGTATGAAGAAACATATGCAAAAATGGCGGATATTCTTGAACAACAAATGCAGCGTAACGATGGAGCATTACTTATCAAAACAATTCGTTACGCATTAAATACAATTCAGGAATTAATTTCCTTACAGCTAACTCCTGATAGCTTAATGGGTGTTATTCTGCATATGAGCTGTATGGTTGACCGTCTTCAAAAAGGAGAAAGCCTTCTTCCTCACCCTGATAAAGAGAAAAGAAGACAAGATGAGTACTGGATGTATATGAAAGTAAAAAAAGCGTTGCAACCAATTGAAAATACATTTGAAATACAAATACCTGATGACGAAGTATTTTATGTTATGGACTTCTTTATTAAAAATCAGCCTGTGAAAAATTAATCGAGGCCGTTTTTAAAAATATCGACCGTAACGTGAGTTATATCAGCGATTATTGAAATATATCGGCGCAACTCAGATTATATCAGCGATTTTCAAAATATATCGATTTACCGACAATAATTGCTAAAACTAGCACCTTATATAATGAGAAAAGGCTGTTCCAACATATGGACAGCCTTTGCCTCTATTTCTTTACTTTTCTAACTCGCCCTCTTATTTCTCCTCTTTTTTGTGATTTCGTATGGACATTAACATATACATTTGCCTGAATAATTTCTTGAAGTAAATGTACGAATGATTTCCCTTGTAAAGGTCCCTCAAAATCCTCTACATTCACTACACCAGTAATACTTCCCTCGTTCAAGCTAATCCCTTGCTCCAGTGGACCATACAAATATAAAACAACAGGACCAATTTGAGTAGACTTCCCTAAATGAATTTGACAAGATGTAACCTTTTCTATATTTTTTAGTATTACTCTGTAATGCAATTTCGTTAAATCATCACTAAAAATAAACTCTGCTACCCCAAAAGCTTCTGTATTTACAGGAGGCACTTCCCTCTTACCTGTTAACCTGGCAAAGAAATGTGTTGTCATAAGGCATTCTCCTTATATAAATTTCCCAGCACTACTTCTACTACTTTATGGTTTAAACATAATCATTTATGACTTTTTCAATTTTAATTACAAAGAAAAGATTCACAAAATCTTTACATTGTGATTGTTCCTGTAGATTGAAAGTCTCTTGTATAATGCACATAGAAAAACATTATAGGAGGTTCCATTGAAAACTAACAAATACACTTTTCATACATTATTAGAGATTTTTCTCGTCTCATTTAAATTAGGACTTACTTCATTCGGCGGTCCTGTCGCTCATCTCGGCTATTTCCACCACGAATACGTGCAAAAAAGAAAATGGATGGATGAACGAAGCTATGGAGATTTAGTAGCGCTATGTCAATTCCTTCCTGGTCCTGCCAGCAGTCAAGTCGGTATGGGGGTTGGATTATTAAGGGGCGGGCTTTTAGGAGCTATTATTTCATGGATTGGATTCACTTTACCGTCTGTCCTTGTTTTAGTTTTCTTCGCCTCATTCCTTAATCAGTTCGATCTTGGAAGTGCTGGCTGGATTCATGGACTAAAACTTGTAGCAGTCGCTATTGTCGCTCATGCCATATGGGGAATGGCGCGAAAGTTAACTCCAGATCGAAATCGTGCAACGATTGCGATTGTAACTGCCGCAATCGCCTTATTATGGCCAAGTAGTTGGACACAAGTCATCCTTATTATAATATGTGGCTTTATCGGTTGGTTTTTATATCGCAACCAACCAATTAGCCAATCTCAAAATATAAGAGTACCTATTTCAAAAAAGATAGCAGTTTCTTGCCTCGTCTTATTCTTTGGACTATTACTACTGCTACCAATATTAAGACCGTTCTCTTATTACATCGCTTTATTTGATAGTTTCTATCGCTCTGGCGCACTTGTATTTGGAGGAGGACACGTCGTGCTGCCCCTTCTTGAAGGTGAGTTCGTACAAAACGGCATGATGACGAAAGAACAGTTCCTAGCTGGATACGGATTAACACAAGCAGTACCAGGACCACTATTTACATTCGCCTCTTATATAGGAGCAGTGTTAAACGGGACGCTTGGGGCAACAATCGCAACAATTGCAATTTTCCTCCCTGCTTTCTTACTCGTTATTGGTGTTTTACCATTTTGGAACAGCGTGAGAAAAATATCATTCATACAAGGCGCACTACTTGGAGTCAATGCCGCTGTTGTCGGTATTTTAATTGCCGCTTTTTACGATCCCATTTGGACGAGTACAATTATAAATGCTTCAGATTTCGTTTTCGCTTCGCTTCTTTTTTGCTTACTAGCTTTTTGGAAAACACCACCTTGGGTTATCGTTATACTTGGAGCTTTTGGCGGATATATTCTATCCATTTTGTAAATAAAAAACGACGGCATGATGTAGCCGTCGTTTTTCTATTAAAACTTCACAAGTTCTATCCCTTCAGGCAACTCACTCTCTGTTAAAATACGCAATTCCTTCACACGATCCATTACGTAAGAAGAACGCTTCACAAGCTCTGGATCAATATAAGCTGGATGAACCATAATTTCTACCGTTTGTTCACCTTGTACTCTTTCTTTTAACTTCACAAAGTAATCTTCCGTCACACCATCCGCATAAAAGTCACTGTAAAATACATCAGAAAATGGATGCACCGCTCTATCTTCCCCACAACGACGAATTGGAACATTATATTTAGCTGCTAATCTCTCAAGAACATCGTGTAAGATCGGTAATCCGTGTACATGATGATGACTATCTAAATGAGTTGGTGTTAATCCGTAAGATAGGAATTTCTCAATTTGAGCAGTCCACTCTCTCTCAACTTCTTCTGGATTTATATTCCCTTCCCTTACAACACTTTGTTTATGAAACGATCCGTCGCTACCTACAAGTGATGGTACGTCTCCAAGAAGTGGCTCCCCTGCTGTTAATACGAGATGTACGCCTACTCCGAGTAGGTTATACTCTTTCGCTAAGCGTACCGCATGCTCTGTTCCTGGCATATTCATCATCATCGTCGTTGAATTTACAAGTCCATTTATATGACCATCAATAATGCCGTAATTTGTACCTTCTGTAAGACCGAAATCATCTGCATTTACAATTAACTTAATCATCATAATACCTCCTAATAGAATAAAAAAAGCGGGCTAAATAGCGCCGCTTTTACTTCTCTACCTTTTTAAAGAACTGTGGAAGATACTCTTTATGTGCTTCCAACATTTCATCTAAAATTTGTTTTGCAACTTTATCTGATGGTACAAGCGGATTGATTGTCATAGCAAGCAGCGCCTTATGATAATCCCCTGTAACAGCAGCTTCAATTGTTGTGCGCTCGAATGATTTAATTTGTTGTACTAAACCGCGAACTGGTACTGGAAGATCTCCAACTGCAATTGGTTTTGGGCCTTCTTTCGTAATAATACAGTTCACTTCAACAGCTGAATCATGTGGTAAGCTTGCAATTGTTCCGTTGTTTCGTGTATTAACAGGCTGGATATCACCTTTATTATTGTAAATAGACGTAATTAAGCTACATGCTGCATCACTATAATAAGCTCCGCCACGTTTTTCTAATTGTGGTGGTTTAATATCTAAATTCGGGTCTTTATATAACTCAAATAAATCATTTTCTAATTGTTTTACTACTTCTGCACGTGTACCTTTTTCAACAGAAGCTTCTTTTTCTTCTTCTAACATTTCACGTGTTTTGTAGTAGTAACGATGGTATGGACATGGAATCGCACGAAGTCCTCGAATAAAGTCTGGCTCCCAGTTAAGCGCTGCGATATTTTCCATCGTAATTTGTTTTTCTGGATCTGTCACAAGCTCTAACACACGGTCCATTACACTTACGCCATCTAAGTATACATCTAGTCCGTATACCATATGATTTAAACCTGCGAAATCAACGTGAACACGACTCGCATCTACTTCAAGTAATCTTGCAAGACCCATACGAATTCCGATTGGAACGTTACATAGACCAACTACTCTTTGAATATTTGTATAACGAAGAACTGCCTCTGTTACCATACCAGCTGGATTTGCAAAGTTAATTAACCATGCATTCGGACAGAGCTCCTCCATATCTTTACAAATATCTAAAATAACAGGAATCGTTCTCAACGCTTTAAATAAACCACCAGGACCATTTGTTTCCTGACCGATTACATCATATTTTAATGGGATTGCTTCATCTTTTGCACGTGCTTCTAATAAACCAACGCGAAGTTGTGTTGTTACGAAGTCTGCATCTTTTAATGCCTCACGGCGATCAAGTGTTAAATGTACCTCGATTGGTAAACCTGATTTTTTCACCATACGTTTCGCTAAGTTACCAACTATTTCCAACTTTTCTTTTCCTGCCTCAATATCTACTAACCAAATTTCACGAACAGGAAGCTCATCATAACGCTTAATAAATCCTTCAATTAACTCTGGTGTATAACTAGATCCACCGCCGATTGTAGCAATTTTAATTCCAGTCATGCTTTATTCCCCTTTCGCTTCAAGCTTTTTATAAAGATCGATAAACTCTGCTGCTAATTCTTTCACTGTAATCGCATTCATTAAATGATCTTGTGCGTGAATTAAAAGAACACTAACCTCTGTTTTTTCTCCTCTTGCTTCTGATTGTATGAGCTCTGTTTGGAAATGATGCGCTTCATTAATCGCTTCTTTCGCCTTTACCATCGCTTCATCTGCTTCTACCATTTTCCCCTGTTTGGCAAATTGAAGTGCCTCCATCGCAAAGCTTCGTGCGTTACCACTATTTAAAATCAATTGGAATGGAATTTGTTCTGCTGTAGTCATCATAATTACCGCCCTCTCTATAAGGTTCAACCGATTTAAATACCCCTTCAGTTTGAACATGTCTATTAAATTATTATTTTATGAATGATAGTTTGGTGTTCTTGTAGATGAGTATCATCTTTTTGAACATGATATAAAGGTAATTGTTCTCACAGGTATCGTTGTCTATGAGAACAATTACTATGTTACATAGGTAAAGAATTACTATTACCTTGCGCTGCTGCTTTTTCAGTACGAACAACTGAACGGTCACATAACACAACGAATGGATAATAAATTACCATTGCAATTACAAAGTTGAATAACTGTAGAATTGCACCAGAAATATGTCCACCTGTTACAAGATAACCACTAATAATTGGTGGTGTTGCCCATGGAATCATCACAACTGTTTTTGGTACCCACCCCATAGATATAGCTGTATAAGAAGTAATTACTAATACAATTGGTGTTAGGATAAAAGGTAAGAATAAAATTGGATTTAAAATAATTGGTGTACCAAATATTACTGGTTCGTTAATGTTAAATGCACCAGGTCCAATTGATAAGCGAGATACACCACGTAATTGTGCACTTTTTGCTACGAGTAATACCACTACTAAAAATGCTAATGTCGCACCAGAACCACCAAGGTATACGAAAGTATCAAAGAATGGTTTTGTAATAATATTTGGAACATCAAATGCAGATGTACCACCTTTAAATAAATTCATATTTTTCTCTAATGCCGGTAAGTATAATGGCTCAATAATACCACCAACGATATTTGGCCCATGTAAACCGAAGAACCAAAGAAGATGAACAAGGATTACAATGATAATTGCACTTGGTAATGTCCCTGCTAAACTTTGCAGTGGTGATTGAATCGTATTAAAAATAAATTCATGAACACTTGTACCAGATAATTTCACTGCTAATTGAATACCTGCAACTACTGTTAAGATAACAAATGCTGGAACTATAGCTGCGAAAGATCTTAAAACTGCTGGTGGTACTCCATCAGGCATTTTAAAAGTAATGTTTCTTTGTACAAAGAAACGGAATACTTCAGTAACAAGGAGTGCCACAATAATTGCTACGAATAACCCTTGTGCACCTGTCCAAGCTAAGTTCAATCCGCCTTCTTTCGGTGTTGTTGGTGTAAGAATAATTAACGCACCAAATGAAATAATACCTGCTGACAAACCATCAACGCCGTAAGATTTTGCTAAGTTATAACTTGTTGTAAATGCTATGATTAGTGCTAGAATCGCGAAAGAACCAGTCCACATTCCGCCGCCGACTTGTTTCCACGTTTCACCAAACAAACCTTTCATGAAATCTTGGAAAACTTCAGATGGAAAACCATTAATTAGTGATGCCAGTGCACCAACTAAAATAAGTGGCATAACTGCAATAAATCCGTCACGGATCGCAGCTAAGTGACGTTGCGATCCGATTTTACCAGCGACAGGAACAATATATTTCTCCATAAATGCAATAAACTTTTGCATTTCGCTTCCCCCCTAATTATTTTTTAAGTGTTAATGCGTGATCTAAAACTGCTTCTCCATTCATCATGCCGTAGTGCATTGGATTAATAACGTCGATTCCAACGTTTTTCTCGTCAGCAAGCGTTTTCATTGAAGAGAGCATATAACGAACTTGTGGTCCTAGTAATAATACATCTGCTTGGTCGATATTGTTTTTTACTGCATCCCCAGATACAGCCCAAATCTTTCCTTCTAGACCGCGAGCTTTTGCAGCCGCTTCCATTTTTGTAACTAGTAAACTTGTAGACATCCCTGCTGAACAACATAATAAAATATTCATTTGAAAATCCCCCTTGTGTAGTATAAAAAATTTATGTTTATTTATTTTTCTTTACGCTATTTATTAATGCAATTAGCGTGCCAATTTTTTAAAACCACTAAAATCAGTGCTTTTTCGAGCATTTTCTTTGTGTGTTAACGCTTTCAATTAGTGTGTCGTCCAAAAAACACACAGTGTGTTATAAAACAACACGCTTTTAACACATAACTGTATGAAAATAGATTAGTGTTTAGTCGTCTAGTTGTGTTTAATATGAAAAAACACTAAAAAAACTTTTTCAATGAAAAATAATTCATTATTTTAACCCACTATTTAGTGAAATAAAAAAACCTTGCATAAGCAAGGTTCATTCATCCACCGACATCTTCCTATATAACTCTACAAACTCACTCGCTAATTCTTTCACCGTAATTGCATTCATTAAATGGTCTTGCGCGTGTACCATTAAAAGAGTAACTTCGGTCTTTTCGCCACCAGCCTCTTTCTGGATAAGCTCCGTTTGTACGCGGTGCGCCTCCTTTAATTCCTCTAGTGCTTCTTGTAATTTAGCTTCAGCTTCTGTAAACTCCCCACGCTTCGCACAATCAATTGCTTCCATTGAACAACTTCTCGCGTTTCCCCCATGCAAGATTAAATGAAAAGCTTTCGTCTCTATCGTATCCATTGTAGTTCTTTACTCCCCCTTTTCTTCCGCCAGTTTTTGTTTATCCCATATTTTTAAGAACGGTAAATAAATGAAGAATGCTAGCGCAAAGTTAACAAGTTGCAAAATAACACCTGAAATTTTCCCGCCCGATCCTAAATATCCACTAAAAAGAATAGGTGTCGTCCAAGGTACAGCGGCCCCACTCGGACGTGCAACCCATCCCCATTCCATTGCAAAGTAAGAAACAATTGTTAGCACGACTGGAACTAATATAAATGGAATTAGTAAAAGTGGGTTCATCACAATCGGCATACCAAAAGTTACCATCTCATTAATATTAAATATACCAGGTGCAATTGACAATCTCCCTAAACTTTTTAATTGTTGACTTCGTGCAAATAGTAACATTCCGACAACTAGAGCAAGCGTTGCACCAGAACCGCCCATATAAATCCATAAGTCAAAAAACTGTGCCGTAATCGTATTTGGTACATCTTGCCCAGCTTGAAAAGCAACTCGGTTTTGATCCATTAACGACAACCAAACGGGGCTCATTACACCACCAACAATAGTAGCACCATGAATTCCACAAGACCAAAGAACATGAACGAGAATAACTGCTATTATTGCGCCCCAAAGACTAGCGCCAAGTACACTAAGCGGTTCCTGTAAAATTTGTCCTACAATATTATGGATACTGCCAAAAGAAGTATTTTCTATAATTAAGCGCAAAATCCAAATAACTGTTACAACAATAAATCCTGGAACAAGTGCTGCAAATGAACGCGTGACAGCTGGTGGAACTGTCTCTGGCATTTTTATAATTATCTTTTTTTGTACAATAAACCGATAAAGTTCAGTAGATATAAGTGCAATAATCATTGCTACAAATAACCCTTGGCTTCCCATTAATGCAGCTGGGATAGCGCCTTCTACAAGTACACTTTCTTTTGTACTTGGTATAATATATGCAACTTGAAATGGAGTCGCAAGTAAAAACGTTACAAGCGACAATGCCCCGGATGCTAAAGCATCTACTTTATAATACTCTCCAAGTCTGTAAGCGATTCCAAAAACAGCTATTAAAGCCATTATATTAAAAGTTGCACTAACTGGATACCCTAAAGCTCGCTGCCAATTCTCCCCAAACAAACCTGCCATAAAATCGTTATATCCCGGTATCGGCAGTGCACTAATAATGAGGAAAAACGATCCAATAATTAAGAAAGGCATCGTTAAAATAATTCCATCTCGAATTGCTTGTAAATGCCTCTGCTCTGCAACCTTCCCTGCTACCGGCATCACATACTTCTCTAAAAACCGTATCATCTATCCCACTCTCCTCATGGTTTCATTAACAAAGCTGCTTGCAAGATAGCTTCTCCATTACAAAGTCCGTAATGAACAGATTGAATGACATCAACAGGTATCCCTTTATCCTTACATAGTTCTTTCATTTTCGGTAATAAATAACGTAATTGCGGTCCAAGTAAAAGGACATCAGCTTTATCAATATGACTATTCACTTCAGAACCTGATACTGCCCAGATTGTTACTTCTATCCCTCTTGCCTCTGCTGCTTTCTCCATCTTTGTAACAATCAAACTGGAAGACATTCCCGCTGCACAGCAAAGTAAAATATTCATCCCGCTTCCCTCCCCCTTTTTCTCTACCTAAGTTATGGTGCACTCCTTGCCACCACTAGGTTACAAATATATATGTCTAGATTTCCTGCTGTATGCCGAGCTTAAAAACAAAAATTTCTTGATTTTCACGCTATTCCATTTATCCGTATTCTCCTAGTAAAGGGGCCCCTAACTCGCTATAATGATTCAGTATGATTTTTTTAATTGATAGGAGGATATATTTATGAAGGCATATCGCTTTCCACTTATTTTATTATCTTCTATCCTAATTGGTGGTTTCATTGGTTATTTCATGGGTGCCGATGCAGTTGCTTTAAAGCCGCTTGGTGACATTTTCTTAAACTTAATGTTTACGATTGTTGTACCTCTAGTGTTCTTTAGCATCGCATCGTCTATTGCTAATATGGATGGATTAAAACGTTTCGGTAAAATTATGTCTAGTATGGCTGGGACTTTCTTATTTACAAGTATTTTAGCTGCTATTTTTATGATTATTGTCGTGAAAGTATTCCCGCCAGCACAAGGTGTTGTACTAGAACTAACACAACCTGACAAAGCCGGCAAAGCTGTTAGTGTTGCAGATCAAATCGTCGGTATTTTAACAGTATCTGACTTCTCGAAGTTACTATCTCGTGAAAATATGTTAGCTCTTATTTTCTTCTCTATCTTAATGGGGATTGCAACTTCAGCAGTTGGCGAAAAAGGAAAGCCATTTGCTACATTCCTACAAGCTGGTGCAGAAATTTCAATGAAAGTTGTATCTTTCATTATGTACTACGCTCCAATCGGACTTGCTGCTTACTTCGCAGCATTAGTTGGCGAATTTGGACCACAACTTCTTGGAACTTACTTCCGAGCTGCAATGGTATACTATCCAGCGTCTCTCATTTACTTCTTTGTATTCTTCACGTTCTATGCATACCTTGCAGGTCGCAAACAAGGTGTACAAGTATTTTGGAAGAACATGGTCTCTCCTACAGTTACATCACTTGCAACTTGTAGTAGTGCCGCAAGTATTCCAGCAAACTTAGAAGCAACAAAGAAAATGGGTATTTCTTCAGACGTTCGTGAAACAGTTGTCCTTCTTGGTTCTACTCTTCATAAAGATGGCTCTGTTTTAGGCGGCGTATTAAAGATCGCTTTCTTATTCGGTATTTTCAATATGGAATTCGAAGGACCGAAAACATTAGCAATCGCACTTGTTGTTTCTCTATTAGTAGGAACAGTAATGGGCGCTATTCCAGGCGGCGGTATGATTGGGGAAATGTTAATCGTTTCTTTATATGGCTTCCCGCCAGAAGCATTGCCAATTATCGCAGCAATTAGTACAATCATTGATCCTCCTGCAACGATGTTAAACGTAACAGCAGATAACGCTTGTGCCGTAATGACAGCTCGCCTTGTAGAAGGTAAGAACTGGATCAAAAACAAATTTGCTTAATAAATACAAAGAGGATGCTCCAAACGAGCATCCTCTTTCTTTGTTGTTAATCCATTCCGCCACAAATTTGTTAAAACCTTCACAAATATTCCACATCCATTATCCATTCTCCGTACTATAATCATGTATGGAACAGGAGATGGAAATAATGACACAAAGCGCACCAGAATTTAAAGTTTTGCAAAGCATTGCATTTCTCGCTGTCGTTTTGCAAAGTTCCTTATTATATACAATGAATCAAGGAAATGTCTTACTTGAGCAATCCCTCATTATGGGCATGCTATTTAATCTTGCAAAATTCTCAGCACCAGCATTCATATTTATCGTTGGATTTCACTTAATTCGTCACTATACAAAGCAATTAGTATATAAAGAATATATTTCCGAAAAAGCGATACACTTACTCATTCCGTATTTCTTTTGGTCTATTCTTTACTTATTAACAACAAACGATCTTATTACATTACAAAGCGGAATAAAAAGTTTATTACTCGGAACAGCCGCGCCCCATCTTTGGTACGTTATTATGATGTTCCAAATTCACTTATTGTTCCCTTTACTATGCACACTTTTTTATTGGTTTCAAAAACGAACAGAAAATAAAAAAGACATATATAAATATATGACCTTTTTCGCTTGCCTATATTTTCTATTAATGTGGTTCTCTTCTCACTATATTTTTAATGGAGAAAAATTAACAAGTTCAACAATTTTACATTATACAGATCGATCATTTCTATTCTACTCATTCTATTTCGTTATGGGCGGCATTGCCGCTGTAGCACTAAAAACTTGGCGTCTATTCGTCATGAAACATATCCCGCTTATAACAATATTATTTTTCATCTTATTTTTATTCATCAATTATGAGTTGTTTAGTTTTTACGGAGCAAACTCTATTCATTTAACTGTTTCTACCTATTTAAAACCATCTATGTTTTTATATATCGTATGCGAAATTATCATACTGTATGTGTTATCTATTATGATAGTACAGCGTCGGGGTTTCTTATATAAAACGTTACGTTTCATTGGTAATTACACGTATGGTGCTTATTTAGCTCATTTATTCTTCTTGCAACTATGCACAAAACTTCTTTCCTTATTCACACTGCAAGAAAATACTATATTATATAGCCTATTACTATTTGTGTTAACGGCCATTATCTCTATTTCAACAATGGTCATTTGTAGCACAATACCATTTCATACTTGGATTACAGGGCCTTCTCCTACAACAAAGATGAAATGGACGAAGGTTGTATTACGAAAAAATCATAAAAAACTATTCAAGCCATATATTTGATATAATAATACGCATATAAAAAGAAAGCGAGAGACACCTATGATTAATCAAGTTGGACAAATTATGCTATATGTAAATAACCAAGACGAAACAGTACAATTTTGGACAGAAAAAGTAGGGTTCCAAATCATTGCGGAAGAAAATAACGGAAACGGATTCCGCTGGATTGAAATTGCACCGGCGAAAGAAGCAGGAACAAGCATCGTCCTTCACGATAAAGCGTTAATCGCGAAGATGCAACCTGAACTAAACCTAAATACACCTTCACTTATGTTCTTCTCAAATGACTTAGACCGTCTATATAAAGATCTTTCTGAGAAAAATGTCACAGTTGGACAGGTTGTAGATTTACCTACTGGTAGAGCATTCAACTTTGCTGATAATGAAAATAATTACTTTGCAGTAATGGAACGCAAATAAAAAATAAGCTATCCGAAAAATCGGATAGCTTATTTCATTTTAAGAAACTTGTTCTGCATTCGTTTCTCTATGCTGTATATGGCTCGTGATCCAAGCAATTCCACCGGCAACAACGAGATAACATAACAATATTAAAATTTGCATTTGTAATTGCGACCAATCTCCTAAAGAAATAACATCTTGTAATCCTCTAAGAGAATGAGACATTGGGAGAAACTGTCCAATTTTGCTAAGAACAGCTATGTTTAATTCTCCTGGGAAAGTACCTCCGCTCGTCGCTAATTGCAGGACAAGAAGCGTTACCGCTAAGAATTTTCCAACAAGACCAAATACTGTTACTAACATAAGAATAAATGTCATGAACGTAAAGGAAATAACAATACTTGATAAAACAAAAAGTGGCACACTTGCAACTTCTAATTTCATAACTCCTAGCACAACTACATCTACGAGTAGCGCTTGAATGAGTCCAATTAAATATACCAATCCTAGTTTATTGATAAAATGTACCGTTCCGCTTACCTTCATGTTTTGTCTGCGGCCAAGAGGTAAAATATTCGATGCCATAATTCCGCCAACATAAAATGCAAGTGATAAGAAATATGGTGCAATGCCTGAGCCGTAGTTAGGAACGTCAGAAACTGTTGACTTCACTAACTGAACTGGCTCTGAGAACATCGTATTGCGTGCATCATCATTACGAACATCCGCTATCTTCTCTGCGCCCTCTCCTAATTTCGTAGAAAGTTCTTTCGCACCATCATCAAGTTTAACAAGTCCATTTGTTAATTTACTAGCACCGTTATTCAGCTCCGTTCCACCACTCGCAAGCTGGTTTACACCTTCTTGCAATGATGTAAATCCATTTCCCCACTTCGTAAATCCATCAGCCAAATTCGATGCACCATCTGCTATCTTTTTCGTTCCAGCAGTAGCTTCATTTAACTTAACTCCGAATGTATTCATGCCTTCTTCAATCTTATGTTGACCATCAGTTAGCTTCTTCGCACCTTGTGTCAATTGTTGTTGGCTATTATTTAAAGTACTTGTTGCTTTAGCTAGTCCATTAGACGTAGCAACAATTTTTTGAAAAGCGGGATCTTGCTGCACTTCTGGATGATTTTTCACGTACTCTTCTAATTGTTGTTTTACACTATTTGCCGCATTGTCCGCTTTCGCTTGCCCTTCAGCAAGTTTTTCATTTCCATTCACCCATTCATTTGTACCAGCACTTAATTCACTAACTCCTGATTGTAACGTTTTTTCACCTTGTGCTAATAACTCCATACCACTATGAAGTGATGTCGCTCCTTGACTCAGCTCATTTGCTCCCCCCGTTAAGGCAGATTGGCTAGACGCAAGCTTGTCACTTCCTTCTTTCAATTTCGATGTCCCGTCACTTAAACGATCAATACCATTCGCAAGCTGATTCGCTCCATTTTTTGCATCGGTCGTTCCTTCATGTAACTTCTCAGCACCATTACTTGCATCACTCAACCCTTGTGCCAAATCTTGAAACTTTGAAAAAACACCTTCTGTATATGATTTCGTAATACTGTTTGAGATTTTTGTTTTCATATTTTCAACAGCTGTCGTTCCAATTTGAGCCGCTACAAAGTTTTTACCTGGATTTACTTTGTACTGCAACTTTGCTGGCTCTGGTTTCTCATTCATAAGTGTACTTACCTTTTTAGAGAAATCTTCCGGAATCGTAACAACCATATAATATTTATCTTCTTTTAACCCTTCATCCGCATTTTTTTCTGATACGAAATGAAAAGCCAATTCCTTATTTTCTTTTAAATTTTTAACAAAATCGTCTCCTACATGAATTGTTTTTTCATCCATCGCAGCGCCCTTATCTAAATTCACAACCGCAACAGGTAATTTATCTAATTTTCCGTACGGATCCCAATATCCAGCTAAAAAGAATCCTGAATAAATTAACGGAACGATTAATAAAAAAATTAAAGCGATACGTCCATGTTTATGGTGCCACATCGCTTTCCAATCTTTAAATATAAGTTTAATTCCCTTCATGAAACATACTCCTCTTCTAATTTAACACCCTTCGAATGGTTTAACAGATTTACTATACACGTCACTTTACATACTGTATAATACATCTTTAATTATTAATTCATTCCTTTTGGTCTATAGAAAGGAGACTCGAAATGGAACTGCTTCAGTTAAAATACTTTCAGACAGTTGCACGACTAGAACACATGACAAAGGCAGCTGAAGAATTACATATCGCGCAACCTTCACTCAGCAAAACAATCGCTAGACTCGAAAAGGATTTAGGAGTCCCTTTATTTGATCGCCAAGGCCGACAGATTACTTTAAATTCTTTCGGAAAAGTATTTTTAAAACGAGTAGAACGTATTTTTCATGAATTAAGCGAAGGGCAGCGAGAAATTAAAGATTTAGCCGAATTACAACAAAGCTCTATTACGCTGGCCGTTTCTATTCCGAGAATATTACCAGAACTACTTGGCTCTTTTTTACTAGAACATCGTAACGTTCGATTCCAACAATTTCTTGCATCCACTCCTTCTATGAAACGACAACTAGATAATATAGAAATTGACTTTTGTATCTCCTCTGTGCCAATTGAAGGTGAGGAGATTGTTTGGGAACCACTTATTACAGAAGAAATTTTCTTAGTCGTCCCTTCAGGCCATCGTTTATCAGGCCGAGAAAATATCCACCTGCATGAAGTAAAAAACGAACCGTTTATTAGTATGAACACTGGCTATGGATTTCGACACTTAACGGATGGATTTTGCAAAGAAGCTGGTTTCACTCCGCATATTGCTTTTGAAGTAGATGAACCGACCGTGATTAGCGACCTCATTAAGCAAGGTCTCGGCATCGCTTTTGTTCCAAGTTTAACTTTATTAAAAAACTCTACTTTAGCATCAAGCAAGTTGCGTATTATTGAACCCAATTGTCAGCGAACCATCGGATTAAGTTGGTCAAAAAAACGCTACTTATCAAAAACAGCTCAGCAATTCCGTGAATTCGTGATTGATTACTTCTCCAACATTAGGACGTAAAATTATATCAACAAATAAAAGTTGCCACCCTCATATGGTGGCAACTTTTATTGTTCACTCTTTTTTAGTTCCATTTCAGCTAAAAGTGGTAGTACATTATCAAAAATATGCGTATTATTATTTTCACCTGTTACATATCCACCGTAATATCTACTAAATACGTTATCATTTCGGAATGTGGCCATCTGATCATACAATTCTTTCGCAAACTTTTTATCACCTGTTTGTAGTACGTACAAAATCGTTAATCCGTATGCGGCTGGCGATTCATAATTCACAGTTTGTTTTCCCGTTTCTAAATTGTAACGACCGTATAGCTTTCCATCCTCCTGGAATTTCTTCTTTATAAATTCCAAATAAGCAGTTGATGAAAGACCACCTAAACTTCGATGATATGCAACGTATGATTGGTCAATAAGATTCACTTCTTTATCGTACGTAAATGTACCATCTTCTTTATACTCTTTCGGGAATGCCCAGCCATGCCTTGGATAGTCCGCTAAAAATTGAACGACTTCCTGATATTGCTGAGCAGAAACTTTGTCGTACTTCTTCATATAGGAGAATGCACGTGGATTTATGTATGATGTTGTTACAAAATTATTTTGTTTCCCTGCATCTGCATCATAATAATCAACATAATAATTATCTTTTTTATTATAACGAAGTACAGCATCACTTAATTGATCGGCAAGGTTTTTATAACGCTCTTCCTTATACATTTCATAAGCACGATATAATTGTTCTATAATACGAAGATCATCTATAAGTGCATTTGTAGCTGACTGCCTCTCTCCCTTTTCAGAGAGTTTCCATAAAACGATATGATTCTTATATACGAAATTATCTTGAATAACCTTTACTTGCTCATCAAATAACGCCTGATCATCTTTATCAAGTGTATATTGTAACCATAATCCCGCTGATTCTGATAAAGCTTCACGTCCCTTTGCTTCACCCGTACCTGCCTTAGTATCTACTAAACGGTACGTGGCAAGCGTTCCATTGTCATTCACCATATGTCTTAAAATAAAATTTTCTGTACGGTTTCCTTGTAAAGCTGACCAAAATACAATTCCACCTAAAGCGATCAAGAAGATAATTCCAATCCCTATATATAAACGTTTCCGCAATCTTTTCACCTCCCTAGTAAGGCTAACCTTAATTTTATCAGAACATACATAAATTTAAAAAAGACAATCCACTAGATTGTCTCCCCCATTTCTATCCCTCGTAAACCTCTTTAGAAGGTTTATATAGCGATTGTACAAGCCGATCATATTCACGACGTGTAATCTCTTTATTATATAGCTTCAATAATAAATCTCTATGCTCTTTTGAAAATGCCATCTTTTTAATGACTTCAGGATACATAAAACACCCTCTCCATTTCACATAAACTTCTTCTTTTTAAAAAATAGAACTTATGTTCGCATAAAAGATTATAAAAGATTCCTGTAAAAAAAACAAACAAAACATGAGAAACTATTTATTTCTTTCTATTCAAAATATTACAACATTATATTATCATATTCACTTTTTAAATACATATATATTTTTGGTAGTTTTTTTGAATAAATCTTCCAATTCAATCAGAAAATAATGGCAAAAAAGAAGAGGAGTTTACATATGGATACGGTAACATTAGCAAGAGCATTTTTTGGTTCTTCATTAGCATTCCACATTATTTTTGCAACACTTGGCGTCGGACTTTCATTGATGATTTTTATAAGCGAAATACTCTATCACTGGAAGAAAGACTCCGACTATGCCATTATGGCGAAAAGATGGACAAAGGCGTTTGCTATTCTTCTCGGTGTAGCAATTCCAACTGGAACAATTGTTGGTGTGCAAATCTCACTTCTTTGGCCTGGTTTCGCCAAAATTGTTGGGCAAGTTATTTCTGTTCCCTTCCAAATTGAGATTTTCGCCTTCTTTTTGGAGGCTTTATTCATGTCGATTTACGTATATGCAGCTGATAAACTTCCTCCATTTATGAGATTAATCTCGCTATTTTTCGTCATGCTTGGTGCCACGGCATCCGCCGTGCTTATTACATCAGCAAATACATGGATGAATACACCAGCAGGCTTTTCAATGAATCCAGATGGATCTGTTTTTAACGTTGATCCGTGGAAAGCTTTCTTTAATCCAAGTTTTGGCACAAGTGCATTTCATGTCGTTATTACGGCTTATGCAACCGGTGCGGCTGTCATTGCTTCTATTGCTGGATTTAAATTATTGAAGAAAAATTTAAGTACACGTGAAATTGCTTATCATAAAAAAGGGCTGCTATTAGGGCTTGTCGTTACATTTATTACAGGCGCTACGATGTGGCTTTCAGGACATGAATCAGCGATTGCCTTACATAAACACTCACCTGAAAAACTTGCATCTGCTGAAGCTTTATTTGAAACGACATCACACGCACCGCTATCCATTGGCGGAGTTGTGGATCCTAATACACTTGAACTAAACTATGCACTTGAAATTCCAAACATGCTTAGCTTATTAGTGGGACTAGACCCTAGCACTGTCGTAAAAGGACTAAACGAATTCCCACAAGAAACATGGCCACCATTTTATACACATACACTATTCAACTTAATGGTAGGAACTGCTGCGTTTACCTTTGCTGTTGCAACAATTGCACTCTTATATTGGTATTTCGTGTACCGAAAAAAGGGAACAGAACTACCGAAGTGGCTACTTTGGGGGGCTGCCGCATGCGGACCAATTATGATGCTCGGTATTGAATTCGGATGGATTTTCAGTTGTAGCGGTCGTCAACCATGGACAATTTATGGTATGCAACGTACCGTCGATGCATCTACACGCGCCGATTTCGTCGGTCCTTTATTTGTTTTGTTCATCATTTTGTATATTGGACTCGCTATTTTAACAGTCATTGTTCTACGGACATTCTTTAGAAGACATCCATTAAAGAATGATTTACAACACCAAGGAGGCGATTCTCATGTATGAGGAAAGTATTGCAATCATCATCTTATGGGCCCTTATTTTCGTATACAGTATACTAGGGTCCATTGATTTTGGCGCTGGTTTTTGGGGCATGGTATACGCAAAACATCCGACGCTCGCTGCTAAACTTGCGAATCGATACTTATCACCAACTTGGGAAGTAACAAATACGTTTCTCGTTTTCGTCGTTGTCGCATTTCTCGGCTTCTTTCCGAAAGCGGCCTTTACTCTTGCGACAGTAATGTTCGTACCAGTTATGTTAATTTTAGTGCTCATTGCAGTACGTAGTACATTTATGGTATTTGCTTACTCCTTGCCAAAATATCAATACCTTCTTCGGGTTATTTCAGGTATTACTGGTCTATTAATTCCAGCACTATTAATTACCGTTTTACCCGTTACAGAGGGAGCCTATATTACAATGTCTGAAGGAAAGGAAGTACTCCTATATGGAAAACTTCTTTCTAGCCCAGTTATCTACTGTTATATGCTCTTCGGACTAACTTCTGAACTATTTCTCTCCTCTCTCTTTCTTGCTGATTTTTCGAGAGAACAAAGTTCAGAAGATACGTATAGAATTTATAGAAGAAATGCTATCATCCTTGGTCCTGCAACGCTCGTTACGGCAATTATTGCCCTCGTTGTAATGGATCCAGAAACACATTGGCTTATGCAAGGATTAATAAAGCAATTCCCATGGTTTACAGTTTCTATTGTTTTATTCGTTATCGGATACTCGTCCCTTTGGTGGACAAACAAAAAGTACAATACACTAGGATACCCTCGCATTGCCGTTTTAGCTGTCGTCGCTCAATATGCATTTGCAAGCTATGCTTACGGGGTCGCGCATTTACCGTATATTATTTATCCTGACGTAACGGTATTTACAAGCTTTACAACGAAAGAAACGTTCTATGCACTGCTCATTCTATACGCAATTGGGATTGCAATTTTATTACCAGGATTTATTTTCTTCTGGAACTTATTCTTGAAAGATCGTACTTTTTTGAAAGAAAAATAATATAGCATTGGAGTCTGTTCCAAAAGGCATTTTGGGATGGGCTCCTTTTTTCATGTTTTGTCGATAAGTCGATATATTTTAAAAATCGCTGATATATTTTGAGTTGCGCCGATATATTTCAATAATCGCTGATATATTTTAACTTGCGCCGATATATCTCAATAATCGCCCATATAAATTTCATTTACTATCTTACTGCCCCAATAATTTATAGACTCCTCTCATAATAGTTATTTCACTATTCGTGACACTTGTCCTTTAGCTTGAAAAACACATATTCACTTCATCTCGTTATACGTCTAGTTCTTCTTATTTTTTGCTGAATATACTACCAATATAAACTTGAGACAAGCTACATCTGTTTAAGGGAAAATAGAAAGGTAGGCAAAATATGAGCATTGAAATATGGATTACTATTATTGTATTCTTCTTAACAATGATTGTTATCTTTTGGCGGCCTCGAGGTTTAAATGAGGCGTGGCCAGCAGCAATTGGAGCTGGTATCATCATAATTACTGGACTTGTATCAAAACCAGACATCATGGATATTATAAGTAAAATTGGCGGTGCTGCCATAACAATATTAGCAACTATTGTTATGGCAGTTATATTAGAAAGCTTCGGCTTCTTCCATTGGTCCGCAGCGAAACTAGCAAATTTAGCAAAGGGTTCTGGGCACCGCTTATACTGGTATATTCAATTATTATGTTTTCTTATGACTCTTTTATTTAATAACGACGGTAGTATTTTAATTACAACTCCCATTTTAATTCTTCTTCTAAAAAACCTTCAATTAAAACCACATCAACAAATTCCTTATTTATTAAGTGGTGCTTTAATCGCTACGGCATCTAGTGCACCAATTGGTGTAAGTAATATCGTAAATTTAATCGCATTAAATATCGTTAATATGACTCTTTATATGCATACTGCTATGATGTTTGTACCTGCAACATTAGGCTTATTATTTATGTCATGGCTCATGTATACAGTTTTGAAGAAAAAACTTCCGAAAAAATTGCCTGTTTCTTCATATGATATTGAAGAAATTTTCTTCACGAAAAACTTCCATCCACTAAAAGGAAATAATTCTGTTGATACGAAACAAAAACGGACAAGATTCATGTTAAAAGTATTAGGTTTCGTCTTCCTTATGCGCTGTCTTCTATTCGTTGCATCCTTCTTATCCATCCCAATTGAAATCGTTGCGGTACTTGGTTCACTCGTTCTGCTCATTTGGAGATGGTACTACTTACGAACAAATCCTGTCGACATTTTGAAAAAGACACCGTGGCACATTTTAATTTTCGCCTTCTCTATGTACGTCATTATTTACGGACTACACAACGCAGGATTAACAGCTGCACTTGTACAATGGCTCGAGCCAGTTGTGAATCAGCATCTACTCTATGCTAGCTTTGCAATGGGCGGACTTGTATCCATCCTCTCTAACGTCTTCAATAACCATCCTGCCCTTATGATTGGTACAATCACATTAACAGAAATGGGACTAGATCCAGTCACATTAAAAACTATCTATCTTGCAAACATCATTGGTAGTGACATCGGTTCACTATTACTACCAATTGGTACGCTAGCTTCACTCATTTGGATGTATATTCTGAAACAAAACAAAATTAAAGTAAAATGGAAAGACTATTTAAGTGTATCCCTTATCGTTATCCCGCTCACAACAGTCGTCACACTATTCCTCTTATTCTACTGGGTACATCTCTTCTTCGCCTTATAAACAACAGAAGCCCCATTTGCTACCGTCTTAGCAAATGGGGCTTCTTCTATAATAAAGTTAGGTACTATAGTGTGATCAATCAAGTAAAGAGGTGTAACATGTTATTGATATAAATGACTACCAGCTTCTTTAAATTCTTCTGCTTTCTCTTTCATTCCTTTTTCAATTGCTTCTGTCGTTTCTAAATCATTTTCTTTTGCATATTCACGAATATCATGTGAAATTCTCATACTACAAAACTTCGGTCCACACATTGAACAGAAGTGAGCTGTCTTTGCCCCTTCTGCAGGCAACGTTTCATCGTGATATTCCATCGCACGTTCAGGATCTAAAGATAAATTAAATTGATCGCGCCAACGGAATTCGAAGCGTGCTTTTGAAAGTGCATCATCACGCTGATGAGCCGTTTTATGTCCTTTCGCAAGATCAGCCGCATGCGCTGCAATTTTGTACGTAATAACACCCGTGCGTACATCATCTTTGTTTGGCAAACCTAAATGTTCTTTCGGCGTTACATAACAAAGCATCGCTGTTCCAAACCAGCCAATCATCGCAGCTCCAATTGCAGATGTAATATGGTCATAACCTGGTGCAATATCTGTCGTTAGTGGCCCAAGTGTGTAAAACGGCGCGCCCTGACAAATATCAAGCTCTTTCTCCATATTCTCTTTAATTAAGTGCATCGGTACGTGTCCAGGTCCTTCAATCATAACTTGCACATCATGTTTCCAAGCAATTTTGGTTAATTCACCAAGTGTTTCAAGCTCAGAAAACTGTGCTTCGTCATTGGCATCTGCAATAGACCCTGGACGTAATCCATCTCCAAGAGAGAACGAAACATCGTACTGCTTCATAATTTCACAAATCTCTTCAAAGTGAGTATATAGGAAGTTTTCTTTATGATGGAATAAACACCACTGTGCCATAATCGAACCACCGCGCGAAACGATACCTGTCGTACGCTTTGCCGTGATTGGAATATAACGAAGCAATACACCAGCGTGAATCGTAAAGTAATCAACGCCTTGCTCCGCCTGCTCAATTAACGTATCACGATATACTTCCCACGTTAAATCTTCTGCAATTCCGTTTACTTTTTCCAGCGCTTGATAGATCGGTACAGTTCCAACTGGTACAGGCGCGTTACGAATAATCCACTCACGCGTCGTATGAATATTTTTACCTGTAGATAAATCCATAATCGTATCCGCACCCCAGCGCGTTGCCCATGTCATCTTCTCTACTTCTTCTGCAATCGAAGAAGATACAGCTGAGTTTCCGATATTCGCGTTTACCTTCACATGAAAATTACGCCCGATGATCATCGGTTCAGCTTCTGGATGATTAATATTCGCTGGTAAAATAGCGCGGCCTTCTGCGATTTCCTTACGAACAAACTCCGGCTCTACCCCTTCACGAATCGCAACATATTCCATCTCAGACGTAATAATGCCATTACGTGCATAGTGCATTTGCGTAACGTTTGCACCTTGCTTTGCTCTAAGCGGCTGGCGATCCATTTGCGGGAAAACAGGTGTATGCTTCGAAGCTACTTTCACACCGTCATCCTCTGGTTTCACTTCACGCCCTTCGTATGCTTCTACATCACCACGCCCCATAATCCAAGAGTGGCGCGGCGTTGGAATTCCTTTTTCCAACTCGACCTTATACGCAGGATCTGTATAAGGACCGCTCGTATCATACACACGGATTGGTGGATTTGGAACGCCATTCGTTTCGCTTTGTTCAATCTCACGCATCGGCACTTTCATACCTTCTCGTGGTCCATCCACATATACTTTCTTACTCCCTGGTAAACTCGACTTCAATTCAATTTGCTCAGCTGAAACAGATTGTTTCATAATTTTTGTTGCCCCCCTGTTCGTGACAAGGACAAGATATGGCCAGCGCATGCCAAAATAAAAAGAGCCAGGTCCATAAAAAAATAAGGACCTGGCTCATAAAGACATCATTATGTAAAGCCGTTAACTTCCCTACGCTGGTACGAGCCAGATCAGGTCCAAAGGGTTAAGAAGTTCACGCGCTTCTCTCTCAGCCTACGCATACGTTAGGCACCCCTAGTTTATCACTGATTTAATTTTCAATACTTTCCCATCATACACGATAATCTGAAAAATGAAAAGTTTATTTCTTTTGCACTTTACGGAATCATCCAAGTTAAATAATATGCCTGAACATAAGTCATAATCCCCACAATTATGACGAAGAACAAGCTATGTTTCACTGTAAAACGGAACAAATCCGATTCTTTTCCAGCAAGACCAACCGCCGCACAAGCGATCGCAATCGACTGCGGGGAAATCATTTTCCCTGTTACACCGCCTGTTGTATTTGCTGCAACGAGAAGCACTTCAGATACGCCGACTTGCTGTGCTGTAATGGCTTGTAAATTTGAGAACAGTGCATTCGCAGACGTATCAGACCCTGTTAAGAATACGCCAATCCAGCCTAAGAATGGTGAGAAGAACGGGAATAGTCCGCCAGTTCCGGCTAATGCTAACGCTAACGTAGAAGATAGACCAGAATAGTTTGCGATAAATGCAAACCCTAGTACAAATCCGATAGATAGAATTGGCATTTTTAATTCGCTTAACGTTTCTTTAAATGTCACTGCTGCATCTTTTACATTCATTTTCAAAATAAACATGGAAATGATACAAGCAATTAAAATCGCTGTTCCAGTTGCCGATAATACATCAAACTTCAGAATTGCCTCGTAAGGCGTTGGTTTATTTACAATTGGCTCTGCTTTCATTACTAAATTATGCAGACCTGGAATTTCAAACTTAAATACAAGACTTTCTAAAGCCCCTCCTGGAGCGAATAATGCCTTAAAGAAACTTTGGCTCCAAATGACTACCATAACCGTTAATACGATAAATGGGGACCATGCCTTCACTACTTTTCCAAACGTTAATTTTGGCATCGATGCTACTGTCGTTGTTGCTGCTACTTCACTATTTGCTTGCCCAGATTGATAAGTTTCTTTCGGCTGCCAAACTTTTAAGAACAGCGCTAAACTAATTAAACTTACAAGTGCCGATGTAATATCCGGAAGTTCCGGTCCTAAAAATGTCGCTGTAATGAACTGCGTAATCGCAAATGAACTACCCGCTACAAGTAACGCAGGCCACGTTTGTCTTATCCCTTTAAATCCATCCATTAAAAATACGATAAAGAATGGAACAAATAATGATAGGAACGGTAATTGATGCCCAGCCATTTGTCCAATTTTATGTGGATCAATACCTGTTACTTGTCCAGCAACTGTAATCGGAATTCCCATCGCTCCGAACGCCACTGGTGCAGTATTTGCAATCAAACAAAGACCTGCTGCGTATAAAGGATTTAACCCAAGACCCGCAAGAAGCGCTGCTGTAATCGCTACTGGTGCCCCAAATCCTGCCGCTCCTTCTAAAAATGCTCCAAATGAAAATCCAATTAAAATAACGAGTAGACGATGATCGTTCGTAATCGATAATACCGATGCACGAATCACATCAAATTGACCTGTTTTCACAGAAATTTTATATAAAAATACGGACATAATGATAATCCAAGCAATTGGCCATAACCCGTACAAAAAACCGTACCCGGTTGCTGCCATTGCCATCGTGAACGGCATTTTATAAGCGAATAACGCTACTAAAACTGTAAGTACAACTGTAATAAATCCTGCCACATACCCCTTCATGCGGAAAACTGCTAAAGCTAAGAAAAAAAAGATAATCGGAATAAGTGCGACCGCTGCCGAAATCCAAATGTTTCCGAATGGATCATAAACTTGTGTCCATGTGTTCATTGTTCTCTCCCCCTAAAGAATCCCCTTTTAAATAGAATAACCTCATCAATAGACTATCAGGTCATCATACCTTTAAACCTAAAATAAAAAAACGTTTAAGAAAACGTTTTCAACAACTTTCATTTATACTGTACCATAACAATTTCTATTAAAAAAGATTTTTTTGAAAATTTTATTATTTAATAGAAAATCTTACAAAATCGTCACGTTCTTGTAATGTTCATCGATAGGAAGTTTGCCAAAATTATTGCATAATAATAGTATAACAACAGAAATTATTCATGAGGTGATATATATGAACGGAAATAAAATATTAGCTGCGTTATCATACTTTAGTGTACTATTTGCCCCTATCTTATTCCCTATTATCGTTTGGATTGTGGGAGACGCTGAAACAAAACCACATGCAAAACGTGCTCTATGGACACACATCATTCCAAGTATCGCTACATTCATTGGCGTAACTATTCTAGGAATTATGGGCCTTGGATCTGATCAACCAGATGTAACACTTGGAATTGGATCAATGATTGTCTTAGCTATTTGCGGAATCATCAGCTTATACTACTTCATCTGGAACATTGTAAAAGGAATTAAAGTGCTGAAAGCTTAATTTTAAACAAATGTTTGTTTAAAAAGGGCCCCTTGCAATTTGCAAGGGGCCCTTTTCCTAATTCGTTCACTTTATCTTCTGCGTTTCTTCTTTTTTCTCATCATTTTCTTTCGGCGCGTATTCACTTTATCCGCTATAATGTGGAGCGTACTTGCCACAACAATTCCCATTAAGAACGTTACAATTTCAACCTCATGCTTCTTCACAATTTCTATTAAATTACCATCCAGTGCGATTACATTTAATAGTAACAAAAATGGAGAAAAGACGATTAACATGTACGCAATACGAATTACATCACCAAGTATAATCGTATGTGTAAAGAAAGATCGATGCGGCATTACTTTCTTATAAGGATACCAAAATATACGTAAGAAACCCCATTTGTTATAAGCATTACTGTACGTATCTAAATCTGGTGTTAAAAATGAAGTACCTACTAAAAAACCAATCGCAAAAGTTAATAAAAAATCAAAATTTGTTAATCCATACGAAAAGAGCAAAAACAAAACAACCGGAAGGGATATTAAGTTTATTTTCGTATGCGTTCTTCCTGATGGCATAATGCACTTCCTCGCTTACGTTCGTCCTGTCACCTTATGACAGGTTTCACCTATTGACCTAATTTCTGATCGATAAATGTTGTGTCTATATCCGAACCAAACCATTCTGCCAACTTCACTCGTGCCTTATCTTTCACATCTTCATTGACGTATAACGACACCTGTATTAGTGCGGCCGTTAACGCCCCCAAATCATCCGTATAGCCAATTCCAGCAATGAAATCTGGAATCGCATCAATCGGTGCAATAAAATAAGCAAGTGCTCCAATTACAATAATTTTCACTCGTTTTGGAACATCGGGTCTTTGCAAAACGTAAAACAGTAATAAACTTGCATAAATGACCGATTGCCCTGCTTGCTTTGCAACATGTTTTCCTTTCTTCCAAAACGCTTCAACTGAAAATTTTTGTTTCATGTAAAAAGCCTCCCTATTTTTAAAAAGAAATAAGCTACAATATGTTATCAGTAAAAGTTCATGGAAATTACACAAAACCTATCAATGAACTTTTATTGTAACAAACAAACCAAAAAAGAACAAGTGTTCGTTAATTTTCACACTATTTCCTTCATATAATAGATTTCTAGATAACCCTTACCCATCTTCATTTCTTATTTCTCAACAAAGAAAATTTTCACTTCCACTTAACATTCTGCTCTACCTTTGTTATATTTTCTAGTTGACGGACATATAAACGAATGTTAAAGTTTTCTCTGGTAGTGACAAATCTTATACAAAAAATGTAAAATGTTATAGTGTTTCTCAGAAATGAATTTTGTTGTATAATACAGAAATGACGTTATGCTTATGAGCAACAAAAGAAACCAAAAGGGTATGCATAGTTATAGTCGTATATGGGTGAATATAGAACCTTTAATTATGGCCAAGAAAACTATGTATTTTTTATTTTAGCATTTTTCGCTCCAAAATCGACCAAGCCTGATAGAGAAAGGGTGGAAATGAATGAAAGAAACCTTGAAATCACAATTTCAAAATGTGCGTTTCACTGTATTCGTAGCTTTAGCCTTATGGCTGAAAACTTACCTTATTACACGCACAAGCTTTGATTTAAAACTTGAATCTTTCATGCAAGAATTCATTTTATTCCTTAGCCCATTAGCAGCATCATTACTGCTTGTTGGTCTTGCATTATTTGCAAAAGGGAAAAAACGTAACTATATAGCACTTGGAATTAATTTTGTCTTAACAATCGTTCTTGTTGGTAACGTAATGTTCTACGGATTCTACAATGACTTCGTTACATTACCGGTGCTAGGACAAACATCTAACTTCGGAAGTTTAGGTTCTAGTGTGAAAGAATTATTTAACTACAAAATTATTCTTGCATTTGCAGACATTATCGTTTTCTTCGTTCTATTAAAGAAAATGAAGAACTTTGCACCTACAGAGCGTGTAGCACGCCCGATGCGTTCTCTATACTTCGTATCAACAGTTGCTATCTTCTTCGCAAACTTAGGACTTGCAGAAGCTGAACGCCCAGAACTATTAACACGTTCATTCGACCGCGTTATGCTTGTTAAAAACTTAGGATTATATGTACATCAAGTATACGATCTTGGCTTACAAGCAAAATCAAGTTCACAAAAAGCTTTCGCTGACGGTAGTAAATTACAAGAAACAGAAAACTACGTAAAAACAACACAAAGTAAACCAGATCCAAATATGTTCGGTACTGCAAAAGGGAAAAACGTAATTGTTGTCTCTCTTGAGTCATTACAAACATTCTTAATTGGTGCAACAGTTAACGGACAAGAAGTTACACCATTCTTAAACCAATTTACGAAAGAAAGTTATTACTTTGATAACTTCTTCCATCAAACTGGTCAAGGTAAAACATCTGATGCTGAATTCCTAGTAGATACTTCGTTATATCCACTAGACCGCGGTGCTGTATTCTTTACACACGGTAACAATGAATATACAGCAACTCCAGAAATTTTACGTCAGCAAGGGTATCACACGTCGGTATTCCACGCAAACAACGCAACATTCTGGAACCGTAACATTATGTATCCAGCACTTGGTTATGATCGTTACTACAACGAGCTTGATTACAAGATTACGCCAGAAACAAAATTAAATTGGGGATTAAAAGATATCGAATACTTCGATCAATCTATTGATATGTTAAAACAAGTGAAGCAACCATTCTATACTCGCTTCCTTACTTTAACGAATCATTACCCATTCACTTATGATGACAGTACAAAATTAATCGACGAATATAATTCTGGTGATGGAGTATTTGACCGTTACATGGTAACTGCTCGTTACTTAGACGAAGCAATGAAACACTTTATTGAGCGTCTAAAAGCAGAAGGTATTTACGACAACTCAGTAATCGTATTCTACGGTGACCACTACGGTATTTCTGAAAACCATAACCGTGCAATGGCACAGTTCTTAGGAAAAGAAGAAATCACTGCATTTGACCATATGAACTTACAAAAAACACCGATGTTTATTCACGTTCCAGGTCAAAAAGAAGGTAAAACAATTTCGAAACCAACTGGTGAAATTGACATTAAACCAACTATTCTAAACTTACTTGGTGTAGATTCTACAAATGACGTTCGATTCGGTCATGATGTATTCTCACCTGATAATAAAGGATTCGTTGTTCTTCGTGACGGTAGCTTCGTTACAGATAAATACATGTACACAAACAGTACATTCTACGATCGTGCTACTGGCGAAGTTGTACAATTACCGAAAGAAGAATCTCAACCACTAATTGATCGTGCCCAAAATGAATTGAACATGTCTGATAAAATCATTGAAGGTGACTTACTTCGCTTCTCTGAAAGTAATAAGATCAAAACTGGTGAAGTAAAAACAGTTATTAAAGAAGAAAAGAAGAGCGCTGAGTAATCTCAGCCTCTTTTTTATTTTCTTCCATACAACTACTTATATTCATTAACTTTAAAATTACATAACCTTTACCAAATATTCACATAGTGTTAATGAAGAATCTCTATAATAAAATATGTAAACGAGGTTCTACATATTTCTTATCTCTCATCTTTCGTAAGATCCCTTAAAGAAATGTGTAAATCTTTTGTTTCTACTTTCTTATAATTGTCTTTCAACATGTTTTGTTTCCATACACAAAACATTCAACGAGACAATGTCCCTATGAAAGATAGCTACCCTCCTTGTGCAACATTCCATAAGAATGTTGCTTTTTTTATTTAAAAGCAGGATTCTCATTCTTATTTTCGAATTTGTATATACAAAATGCTGTAAAGTGAAACTTTAATCAGCCCTCACCAATCGGGCAGCTACGGGCAGTTATTCGCCCAATTCACTTCTTTGCTCCACCCGAATTTTTAAGTAGGAGTTTTACTGCCCGTTAATGCGGGGTAAACCATCCTTACTTCTCTATGATTTACAAATACATATACGGTCATATGTAGAGAATTGCTTACATAAAAATTACTATAGTGATTTTTATCTCGCATGAATGAAAGTTTCACGTTACTTACGTACTTATGAAAGGATGGGATGGAAATTGGCATACGAAAAATTTGTACTTTGGAATGATGAAGTTATTGATACAACAAAACAACAAACGTACATAGAACTTGAAGAAAGAGGTTCGCAGTTCGGAGATGGTGTCTATGAGGTTATTCGCCTATATAAAGGGAACTTTCATTTATTAGATCCGCACATAACGAGATTATATCGATCCATGGAAGAAGTAGAATTATCGCTCCCTTTCTCAAAAGCTGAGCTCATCACTTTACTTTACAAATTAATTGAACGAAACCATTTCCACGAAGATGGCACCATTTATTTGCAAGTATCTCGTGGTGTACAAGCTCGCACACATGTATTTTCATATGACAACCCTCCGACAATTTATGCCTATATTACAAAAAAAGAACGACCAGCTTTATGGATTGAATATGGTATACGCGCTATATCAGAACCCGATACTCGATGGCTACGCTGTGACATTAAATCATTAAATTTATTACCAAACGTACTAGCTGCTACGAAAGCTGAACGGAAAGGCTGTAAAGAGGCACTTCTCGTAAGGAACGGTATAGTAACGGAAGGAAGCCATTCCAACTTCTTTTTAATTAAAAACGGAACGCTTTACACACATCCAGCCAATCACCTTATTTTAAATGGCATTATTCGTCAATATGTCCTTTCTTTAGCGAATACTCTTCACATTCCTGTGCAGGAAGAACTTTTCAGCGTTCGTGACGTTTATCAAGCAGATGAATGCTTTTTTACAGGCACAACGATTGAAATTTTACCAATGACCCACCTTGATGGGACCGCGATTCAAGATGGGCAAGTTGGGCCTATCACCAAAAAACTGCAAAAATCTTTTAATCAAATCTTATTACAATCCAATATGTCATCTTCTTAAACACGAATAATTTCTGTCCTTTCATATTCAATATATGCATTTAAATGGAAATCAAGGTGTAATTTTATGCCTTGATTTTTTTCTTGTAATCTTTTTGTCATATTCAGATTCCTATATAAGTCTTGACAGTAATCGACATGCTCTTTAGAATTTTTAACAGTTGGTAAATATTTCTTCACTACATTACAGACAGAAAGGAATCGACAAATTATGAAAAAGTATCTTGCCGGTCTTGCGGCAGTGTCTGTAGCAGGAGGAGCAGCACCTACACTTGATAGTGTTCAAGCTGCACCTGAACAAAATACACAAAAAGCTGCTACAGCTGTCCAAGCTTCTGCATCAAACAGCTCATCTTATAAGGTAAACGCGAGCGTATTACATGTTCGTGCGGGATCAAGCACTTCTCACGACATCATCTCACGCGTTTATAACGGTCAATCACTAAACGTGATTGGCGAAGAAAACGGTTGGTTCAAAATTAACATTAATGGACAAACAGGCTTTGTTAGTGGCGAATTTGTATCAAAAAGTGGCGCAGCAAACAACAATGTAAGTACAGGTGGAAACAATAAAGTTACCGCTGATGTATTACGTGTACGTACAGCTCCTAACACATCTAGTTCTGTTTCTGGGCGTGTATATGAAGGACAAACATTAAACGTAATTGGACAAGAAAATGGTTGGGTGAAAATTAACCATAATGGACAAGTAGGTTATGTAAGTGGCGAATTCGTATCTGGCGTTTCTTCTAATGCAGGTTCTTCAAACAACAATACGAATAATAACAACCAAGAAGTAAAACCAGCAAGCGGAAACTATACAGTAAATGTATCTTCCCTTCGCGTTCGTACAGGTCCTAGCACTTCTCATACAACTGTAGGTTCTGTCAAAAAAGGACAAGTAGTACAAGTTGTTGGCGAAGTTCAAGATTGGTTCAAAATCAATTACGCAGGACAAACTGCTTATGTAAGCAAAGACTACGTAACAAAAGGCGGTTCTAACGAAAACGTTACAGAAGGCAACAAACAAGAGCAAAACAATAATAATGGAACTATTCAAACTGGTGGTTCTTACGTGGTTAACGCTACATCTCTACGTGTTCGTACAGGCCCTGCCGCTTACCATAGTGTAATTGGTGGCGTTTTAAATGGTACAACATTAAACGTAGTTGGATCTGAAAACGGTTGGTTTAAAGTAAATTACCAAGGAAAAACAGGCTTTGTTAGTAGCGAATTTGTAAAATTCGTTAAAGGTGGCACTACTACTCCTGAGCAACCAAAACAACCCGAAAAACCTAACCAAGGTGCAATTGGCGACTACTACATTAATGCTTCTGCACTAAATGTACGTAGCGGCGAAGGTACAAATTATAGAATCATAGGCGCACTTCCACAAGGACAGAAGGTTCAAGTAATCTCTGAAAACTCTGGATGGAGCAAAATTAACTACAACGGTCAAACTGGTTATATCGGAACACGTTACCTGTCTAAAACACCAGTTGGAGGCGCAGTAGATAATAAGCCTAACAATAACCAAAATAACAATCAAAACAATAGCAACAATAATAATACAGGCAACAATAGCGGCGACAGTTCTTCCGTACTTGCATATGCAAAATCAATGCAAGGTGTACCGTACGTTTGGGGCGGAACTTCTGCTAACGGTGTAGACTGCAGTGGCTACATCTACCACGTATTTAAGAAATTTGGTCATAACATTAGCCGCCAAAGTGTTGCAGGATATTGGAGTAGCCTACCAAAAACTTCAAGTCCACAACCTGGTGACTTAATTTATTTCCAAAACACTTATAAATCTGGTCCTTCTCACATGGGTATTTACCTTGGGGGCGGATCATTTATCCAAGCTGGAGATAAAGGTGTCGCGATCGCTTCATTAAGTAACTCTTATTGGAAGAGCCACTTCTTAGGATACACGAAAGCACCTTAATTAATAGTTTCAAAGCCTTCTAGTTTACTAGAAGGCTTTTTTTGCTATGAGTTCAACATATTACTCCCTTTCTCCTACCTTCTCTCTACAAAAATAATGTATCCATTCTTCCATTTCATACACTTTATTCTACAAAAACAATGCATAACGTTATCATAATGTATATATTTTCATAAAAAACATAACCTATTTCATGTCTATTTATTTTATATGTGTTTTTTTGAAGAATTTTCTTTTTATTTAAACTTTTCATTAGACGTTTGACCTCCGATGTCCATTATGATAAGTTACTAAAGATGTTATATTCGCAAACGTATAGACAACTGGTTTATACACTGTTTTTACTATGAGGAAGGAGCATACACTGCATGAATCTTTTATGGGGAATTGGCGGCGTGATTGGAGTATTAGCAATTGCTTTCTTACTATCTTCCAACCGCAAAGCTATTAATTGGCGCACAATTTTAATTGCGCTAGCATTACAAATGTCATTTTCATTTATCGTATTACGATGGGACGCTGGTAAAGCAGGTTTAAAACACGCTGCTGACGGTGTTCAAGGATTAATTAATTTTTCTTACGAGGGAATTAAGTTCGTTACTGGGGATTTAGTCAACGCAAAGGGACCTTGGGGATTTGTATTCTTTATTCAAGCACTACTTCCAATCGTATTTATTAGTTCATTAGTAGCAATCTTATATTATTTCGGTATTATGCAGAAATTTGTTAGCATCGTTGGTGGTGCATTAAGTAAACTTCTTGGAACTTCTAAAGCAGAAAGCCTAAACTCAGTAACGACTGTATTTTTAGGACAAACTGAAGCTCCAATTTTAATTAAACCTTACTTAGCACGCTTAACAAATAGTGAATTCTTCACTATTATGGTAAGCGGTATGACAGCTGTTGCTGGATCCGTTCTTGTCGGTTATGCAGCAATGGGTATTCCGTTAGAGCACTTATTAGCAGCTGCAATTATGGCGGCTCCATCGAGCTTATTAATTGCGAAACTAATCATGCCAGAGACAGAAAAAGTAGATAATAACGTTGAACTTTCTACAGAACGTGAAGACGCAAATGTTATTGATGCAGCTGCACGCGGCGCATCTGAAGGTATGCAACTTGTTATTAACGTAGCAGCAATGTTAATGGCTTTCATCGCATTAATCGCTTTATTAAATGGATTATTAGGATGGGTTGGTTCTCTGTTCGATATTAAACTTAGCCTTGATTTAATCTTTGGTTACTTATTATCACCATTCGCAATCTTAATCGGGGTTTCTCCTGGTGAAGCGATACAAGCAGCAAGCTTTATCGGTCAAAAACTTGCAATCAACGAATTCGTTGCATACGCAAACTTAGGACCACACATGGCAGAGTTCTCTGACAAAACAAATCTAATTTTAACATTTGCAATCTGTGGATTTGCAAACTTCTCTTCTATCGCAATTCAATTAGGTGTAACAGGAACGTTAGCTCCTACTCGCCGTAAACAAATTGCACAATTAGGGATTAAAGCAGTTATCGCTGGTACATTAGCGAACTTCTTAAACGCAGCAGTTGCAGGTATGATGTTCCTATAAACTTATATAGAGTCTTCTCTTTCTACAAGAGGAGACTTTTTTCATGCAATCCAAACGTCTTTTATGTATCTATTAATCAATTTATCCTAAATATAGGCACATTATGATACAATAATGTTTAAGTCTTTTTATTTTTCTTATGAAAATAGAGATACTACTTGTTGTTACCCTTCAAAAGAGTTTAACGACATGGTCAATTTCTTAATAATTGCGCATACTACAAGTATCTATTGATGAAATAGCTTTAAGGAGGAAAGTTTTGTGAAAGATAAGTTCTATAAAATCCTCTCTATGTGGATTTTACAAATTGTATTTTATTTTACTACTGTACATGTGACGAAATATGAGCATGCTCTCATTTTTACACTAATATACGTAATCGTAAATGTACTATTCTTATTTTTAGCTGACAAAACAGCATTTATTTTCTTCATACTAGGAACCATTATTTCCGTATTTTATTTGTTCTATCAAGCATGGCTTCACTTATGGAGTACATCAGATCAATGGCAATATATGATTACCCACTTCCTGATGGCAGCTAACTTCTTCATTGTATATATAACAACTCACCTATTGAAAAAAGTGATTCATGAAAATAAAGCTTTAACTGAGCGTGTGAGAACATTGGAACAATATATTGGAGAATCCAAATTACTAACAAGACAAGAATTCGAGAGACGCCAAGCGTTATTAACGACTGCAATGAATCGTCGTAATGAAACAGGCATTATTGTTTACTTTGATTTCACTTCCTTTAGTAAATATACAAAGGAAAGTGTTATGGACCGTGTAGCTTCTTTATTAGTTGAAACGGTAAGGAATGATTTTGACCTTGCTGCTGAATATGATAATAATACGCTAGTTATTTTATTACAAAACACAAATGAAGCTGGTGCTGACATTGTAATGAACCGCCTAAAACCAAAAATGGAGCAATGGCTTGCTGCTGAAGCAATCAAAGATATAAAAATTTCACGCGAGCAAATTGGAAACAAAGGACAGACACTGTTATGATGACTCTCGTTATACTTCTTTTATTCCTTCTGTTTTGCGTACTCGTTTTTTGGATTAGTATCACATTTTCAATTAAATATGTACTTATTTTTACGGCTTTTCTATTCTCTGGCTTACTCGTTTACTACTCTTTCTTAACAATCGCGGGCTTAATTCACCGAAATAGTAAACGAAAAGATCGTACGCTAGAACATTATCCGAGCGTCGATATTTTCATACCTGCCCATAATGAAGGCGTCGTTATTAAAGATACTTTAGAGGCGATGGCAAAGATTGAATATCCAGGAAAGCTAACTATTTATTTATTAAATGATAACTCTCAAGATGAAACACCTGAAATCGGAGATGATTTCGACAAAGCTTATGCTCATATTCGTCATATTCGTGTTCCTCCCGGTGAACCGAAGGGTAAATCACGTGTACTAAACTATGGGCTTAGTATTTCAGATGGTGAGTACTTCTGTGTTTACGATGCAGATAACCAGCCTGAACCACACGCACTGCGAATGCTTGTAGAACACGCTGAAACAACTGAAGATGCTGTTGGAGCTGTTGGACACGTTCGTACAGTAAACGAAAAAAGAAACTGGTTAACGCGAATGATTTCGCTAGAATTCCAAATCTTCCAGCTCCTTATGCAATCTGGACGCTGGTTACTATTCCAAACGGGCTCGCTGACAGGAACAAACATGCTTCTTCGTCGCTCCGCACTAGAAGAGCTTGGTGGCTATGACCCTTACGCAATTGCAGAAGATGCTGAATTAACATTACGAATTACACAAAAAGGTTATCTCTTACCAATCGTCCCAGAATCAGTTACTTGGGAACAAGAACCAGAGCATTTAAAAATTCTTATTAAACAACGTACACGTTGGCTCCAAGGAAATTTATATATTTTAGAAAAAATGTTCTCATCATTAAGTTTCTTTAAAGGAAAGCTGCTTGTTCATTCCTTACAACAAGTTCTAGTGTATGTTGTATTTTGGCTATTCCTAATCATTTCGAACGTTTGGTTTGTAATTGGGCTACTCGGGATATTCCAAATTCAATATAGCATTCCGCTACTATTTATGTGGTATGTCGCATATATTACATATGTTTCTCAATTATTTAGTGCCCAGAGTGTCGAACGAACCTTTACACCGACTAATATTTTTATTAGCGTTATTATGTACTTTACGTACGCACAGCTCTTTACGTACTTATTTATTCGTAGCTTAATCTTATACTTACGTGCAAAGAGCAAGAAACAAGTCATTGGCTGGGATAAAACAGTTCGATTCAAAAAAGATAAATAATAAAAATAAGCACAGAGCGCCGTATGCTCTGTGCTTATTTATTGCCGTATAAATTATATATCAGACAATACCCCTTAGCTGAAAGTAATTTCACGTCCATCCCCCAACGAACGATCGACCTTCATTTATATACGAAAAAGTGATTGCTATTTTTGTAGAACCAATTGCTTCTCTTGCTGTTCTTTGCGCGTTTCAGTCTTAGGTTCCGTGCTTTCTTGGACACTACGATGTGCCACACGTTTCAAACAAATATGCTTCCACTTTCTTTCGTAACGTTTCATTATTCTAGATGTCCCCCTTGAATGCGCTTTAAAACTATTTGAAATCGCTTACAGGAAATAATATAGCACATATATATAAACGTGACAACACATTTCCGACAATTTTTTGTCAAAAATATGAATAGAATTCGTAAGGGATCGAATATTGTCGAAACCTATCGTTTTTTCTTCGTATAAAAGGCATACTACTTATATGGTAAAGTATTTTATTTCCCCTACCCGCATTTCAAATTCCTTCTATATAAAGTGAAACTTTCATTAGCCATCACCAATCGGGCTTTTACAAGCAGCTCGATTTATTTGCTTTTGCTGAATTTTGAGGTGGGGTTCTTACTGCTCAGCAAATAGAGGGATAAAAAAAGAGCTGATATGAAATCAGCTCTTTTCCTTCTATTATTAATGACGCTTCATACGTCCTTCTTTTTGTAACTCTTTAAATAATGCTGCCATCATAAAGAAAATAACAAAGACGAACGGGAATGCTGCAATGATAGCTGCCGTTTGTAATGCTTCTAATCCGCCAATATATAATAGCGTAGAAGCTATCGCGGCTAGAACGATACCCCAAATCATTTTAATACGATTTGGTGGGTTTAAACTACCATGTGTCGTTAACATCCCTAAAACGAATGTTGCAGAGTCTGCAGATGTAATAAAGAATGTTGCAATAAGTAAAATGCCTAAAACTGATAAAGCTGATCCAAAGCTGCCCATCTGATCGAACATAGCGAATAATCCTACTTCTGTTCCCATCTCTTTCACTTTTTCGAAGATATGTGCATCACCAAACAGCTCCATATGAATACCTGTTCCGCCGAAAACAGAGAACCAAAGTGCACCAATTACGGTCGGCACAAGTAACACACCGATTACAAACTCACGAATTGTACGTCCTCGTGAAACACGAGCAATAAACGTACCTACGAACGGTGACCATGCAATCCACCATGCCCAATAGAAAATTGTCCACGATTGAATCCATTGGTTCCCACCTTCGTCTAATGGACTTAAACGGAAGCTCATGCTTGGTAATTCCTGAATATAAGAACCGATTGTTGAAGTGAAGTAATTCATAATAAAGTTTGTTGGACCCGCAAATAATACAATAATCATAAGTGCAAACGCAAAAATAATGTTCGTATTACTTAAATATTTAATTCCCTTATCCAGACCTGTTTGCGCAGATAACATAAATAATACTGTTACGATTGCAATAATAACTAACTGTGTCGTTAATGAGTTCGGGATAGATGTTAAATAACTAACACCACCCGCAATTTGTTTTGCACCGAGACCTAATGACGTTGCAACACCAAACACAGTTGCAAAAACAGCTAACACATCAAATGAATGAGCAATACGCCCGTGTTCCCCGCCCTTAAATAACGGACCTACTGTCGCACTAATCGTACTTGCTTTTCCTTTTCTAAAGGTAAAGTAAGCAATACATAACGCTACAAACGCATATAGTCCCCAAGGATGTAATCCCCAATGGAAAAATGAAAAACGCAGTGCAAGACGCGCACTTTCCTCAGTTGCACCTTCTCCAAACGGAGGTGCGTATAAATGGTTTAATGGTTCAGCAACGCCCCAAAAAACTAAGCCGATACCCATACCAGCACTAAATAGCATAGCAAACCATGTCATATAACTATAATCAGGTTCGTCATCATCTTTACCTAAACGAATAGAACCGTATTTCGAAACAATTAAAAAGATAGACACACCTAAAATAATAGAAACGGAAATAATATAAAACCAGCCGAACTTACTAACTAATGCAGTTTGAATTGCGGTTGTTACATTTCCTAAACTACCTTTTCCAATAATAGATTCGGGAATAATCCCCCAAATTGTAAATGCAATACATAATGTTAATGAAACGATGAATGTTTTTGTCAGTTTCCTCATCAAATCCCCCTTCGTAGGTTTCGCTTTTGTAAATAACATAAATTCCGATATGTAAAATCGGATAGAAAACTATAATTTTGCGGTGATTTTCTTACTTTCACCTTCACCAATTCGAATTCTTATGGACAGCCTTACCTTTCGTATAACCTTTTCACTCTGCAAGAGCTACAAGTTAGAAATACTGCTGTCAAATTGTGTGAGAAAAACGCGGATAGGAATGTATTTTCCTAAAAAAGGATGTGTTACATATGTAAAAAAGGGCAAATTTCTTCCTTGCAACCCTTTCGTTTTGTAACAATTATGCGGTTTTTTTGCTAGTATATAGCACGTGTTTATAGCTTCACAAACAAAATGTTTATGTTTATATAACTATATTACCCATAAAACGGTAAAATACTCAAGGAATGTAATCGTTTAGTAAACATCATGTAACATTCCTGTAATATTTTTATTTACGTCGAAAAAAACATGTTGTATTAAATATTTTGAATATAACTAGAAACCTATGAGTCATATAGAATGAAAAACGCTTTCCTATATTTTTTGTTATATTACAGGATATTAACGACTTATTACGAATGGTTTGTAATTGTGTGTTTTCCCCAAATCCGAAAAAATCTGTTGCTATAATGAGGACACGAAAACAAACGCAATGGAGGCTATCATGAAAAAATTAATTGGTATAGCAACAGCAGCAGTTTTTGGTCTTGGGATTTTCACATCATCTGCTAATGCAGAAACTGTTGTAACAACAGATGTACTAAACGTACGCGAAAACCCTACTACGGAATCAAAAGTTGTCGGTAAATTACTAAACGGTAATAAAATAGATGTACAAAATACAGAGAACGGATGGTCAAAAGTTACTTTAAACGGTAAAGACGCATTCGTAAGTGCAGAGTTCACAAAAAGCATCTACTACGTAACAGCTAACGTATTAAACGTACGTGCTGAAGCGAACACAAACTCAGAGGTTCTTGGAAAGTTGAAGAAAGACGATGTAATCGAAACAACGAACCAAGTACAAAATGAGTGGTTACAATTTGAATATAACGGGAAAACAGCTTATGTTCATGTTCCTTTCTTAACAGGTACAGCACCTGTAATTGAGAAACAAGAAACAACTGCTCCTGCTAAAGCTGAAGCAACAGCTAAGGCTCAAGCACCTGCAGCACAAGCAAAACCAGCTGCTAAGCCTGCTGTAAAAGCTGCTGAAACTAACACACCTTCTGGTGGTCGTGAGTTAACAGTTGTAGCTACAGCATATACAGCTCACCCGAGCGAAAACGGTGGCACATATGGCGGCCGTGTATTAACTGCAATGGGTCATGATTTAACTGCGAATCCAAACATGAAAATGATCGCTGTTGACCCGAAAGTAATCCCATTAGGATCT